>JAUVSB010000113.1 GCA_030597275.1 Gammaproteobacteria bacterium | reverse complement strand
TCTGAAGAAGCTTATTCATTACGATTTAAATAGGGGGTAAAAAAACCATGTGACATTCTTTTTCTCAGCTCCATAGCGCTGATTCGAGTCGTAGCCTGAATTTCTTTTCGTCTTTGCCACGCCCTGGGCAAACCTTTAATTGCATCAATTTTAGAACGCAGTATCACTGTCGTTTTGCCACGAAACACAAAAAGTAAAATACTTGCCACATTGTACAATAGATGTTGTGGCAAATAGATCCAGATCCAGGGAGATGGCATGTTCATCAGATAAACCCATACCTGGTTTCTATGGCCATGATACACCTGAAAATCACTGTATTTGCCAACTACTCCAGAGCCTTCATGAGTAACGATGGCATCGGCTATGTAGAAACACCGGTAACCGAGCAACTGTAATCTCAAGCCCAGGTCCACATCCTCCATGTAGCAGAAAAAATCTTCATTAAAGCCACCGGCCTCAAGGTAAATATCACGCCGGAATAAAGCCGCGGCACCAGATGGTGAAAGTATCTCATCACTTTGTCTTCGCCGGTCTGCAGATTTGCCGTGATCCCGTCTCCAGTTTGCACCAGAAACATGATAGACATCACCCGTACCATCAAGCTGGTTCTCCTTGATTGCCAGCATACGGCAGCCGAAGAAAGAAAACTCGGGATGCTGCCTAGCACCTGCTAATAATTTCTCCAGCCAGTCTGGTGCAGCGTAGGCGTCAGGGTTGAGCAATACCACCCATTCCGTATCATTCAGCTTTTCAACTGCCACATTGTTGGCAACTGCAAAACCCATATTTTCTGGGAGTCTCAGGACTTCTACCTGGGGAAAGTCAGCCTTGATCTGATCAGCTGAAAATTCATCGCTGTTATTATCAACCAATAGCACCCGATCAGGTTTGCGCGTTTGTTTGCTCAAGGCAAGCAAACATCGCTGCAGCAGTTCTCCGCCATTATAGTTAACAATGATGACAGCAACTGTCTCAGGCAATATCGTATGCTCCACTATTTTTCTATTGGCTGCCGTTCCAGATGTTTATAACAGTGACTGCCGTATTACATAAATAGGTTTGTTCTGCGCTTCATGGTATGTACGAGTCATCAGCTCACCCAGCAAACCAAAAGTAATAAACTGCAGACCTATAAACATCAACAACACAGCCAGTAAAAGCAAGGGCCTGTCACCCATAGGCATCTGAAAGAAAAACCGCTGAATGGTCATCACAAAGGCGATTAAAAATCCGATTACACCACTGGCCAGTCCAATACCGCCAAAAAAATGAATGGGCCGGGCTGAATACTGCAACAGGAACTTGACCGTGATGAGGTCAAGAATTACACGGAAGGTTCTTGAAATACCGTATTTACTGGTGCCTGCGACGCGGGCACGATGATTGACCTTTACCTCGGCAATTCGTACACCCATCCAGCTGGCAATGGCAGGGATAAATCGATGCATTTCACCGTACAGGCGAATATTCTGAACCACCTCTTTACGAAAGGCTTTCAGACTACAGCCATAATCATGTAGTTTGACTCCGGTGATCTTCGAAATCAGGCCATTTGCTATTTTTGATGGCAGTTTTCGTGACAGCCAGGCATCCTGCCGATCAAAACGCCAACCACTGACCAGATCATAACCTTCATTAATCTTTTCAAGCAGCATCGGGATATCATTGGGATCATTCTGCCGGTCGGAATCCATGGTTATAATGACATCGCCGCTTGCATGATCAAAACCAGCTGCTAACCCGGCTGTCTGTCCAAAATTTCGGCGAAATTGAATAACTTTTATATTCTTATTCTGCTCACGTAGCTCACTTAGGATTTCAAAACTTCGATCCGTACTGCCGTCATCGATATAGATTATTTCATAATCTACATCCATTCTTTCTACGACACCGACTATCTCGGCGTTCATTTCTTCCAGGTTTTCCTCCTCGTTGAAAACGGGAAGGATGATTGAAATATTCAAAAGCGTCTCCTGTTGTGATGACGATTTTTTAGATTCTGCTGATTTTACATGTGAAATCACTTGATCACCACAGGCACCCTTAATTTGGGTTTTTAAGACTAACAACAGGAAACCACTGCTGAACCTGATCAAGCAGCTCAGGAGAAAATGTCTGATCCCAATCCTGCGACCAGTTCACATGTGCACCGGACTCCCGGGCGGCCAGATCAGAGATTCTTTTCGCGGCCACATCCAGTGCTGCGGCAACGGACTTAACTGTCGGTTCTGCTACACAGAAGTTAGAGGAAATATTCTCCAGTTCCGCTACCGTTTTGTTCATACATGTATTGGTAACAACGACCTGACCGGCGGCGGCCATTTCTATCGGCAGCAAACTTGGATGAGGCGTATACATCAATGCTAGTCCAAGATCAAAATCAGGCAACATCTCACGATACTCTTTGAGCCCGACCTTGCCAATCATCTTTAATAGCCTGCCTTCTGGCAGCACCATGTCATTATGACTTGCACCAATACCATAAAACTCCCAGTCATCCGAGAAGGCGCCATTTCTTATCGCTGTTTCAAGCGCGATAAAACCAATCTCAAACATGTTACGTGCGGCATGCCCGTCAGGACGTGCATAAAATAATAATTTACGACTTTGCTTTCTATCGTCGTTCAGGTTTCGGTCAAAATTGAGAATTGCGTTTTCGAACGGCAAGCCCTGGCCATCCTCTTTATCGGATGCAAAAACGCCATACGATTGTGTTCGAAAATAGTCTCTTAAGGTCGGTGAGGAAAAGAGAGCAACATGGGGAAATGAATACGATTCGTGGGCCAGTGCAAAGTAACTGCCCATAGGGAAAGTGAATGCTTCATACTCCTGAATGAAATACAGGAACTGCCTGCTGTTAAACCTGGGCAGGCACTGGTTCACGATATGCGCGGTCCACCAGGTCGTTGCCATCAGCACGTCATCAGGATGGAAGGATAATGGCTCTTCACGGCCAAAAACCGTTGCCACTTCGATCTTGTCAAAAATATCCTCTATACCTTGCTATTTCTGCACCACGGCTGGCCAGTCTTCACGTTTTGTATAACATCTATCAACCGTGATGATGCGTACCCGGTTGCCGTTCTCAACCAGTTTGCGGGCAAAATTAAATTTGGCAATATAACCACCAAAAAAACTGCCAAAATCAATTTCGGGTATGAATATATTGAAGCGCTGTGGCTCATCATTACTGATATGCAAATTCAGCGGAGCAATTTTCTCCGCCACTACCCGGTGCACAGCCTCATTTGTGTAATACTCTTCCATGATCTTTCGACCATAGTTTAGTACCGGGCGCAAAAAACCTTTACGTGCGCCATAGGCAAGAAAGCTGGTTAACATTTTCGACAAAACAAACTCCCGGGGTATTAGGGTAAATCTATAAATTCCTGAATAACAATATGACATATCCAGAACTAATATAGTTGCTCTTTATTTACTCAGCGACTGACAATGCTTTTTTACTATTCGCCCTGCAAATAAACGACCATATATTCGGTCGAGTTTGAACACGATCACTGAAGCAGCCAGCCTCATCTCTGCATCATCTGTGGTTTCTTTCCTGAATACAATGCGTACATGTGCTAACAACAAATAGAAAACTGACAGCCAGCCTGCTGAAAACATTCGCAAACCTTTTTTTGCATCTCCCTGCATATCGGGGACACGCATTTTCAGTATCTCGGCAAATAAAAATAAACGCAAATACTCCTGGTGAAAGACATTTAATGCCGAGCTCCTTTTATTTACTAACCATGACTTTAATTTACCTGGACGCCCTATGTATCGAACATTTGCAGCCAGTTCTACTACTCTCTGGCCTACGCCTCTGGCTTCAAAATCACAGTGTCCGATAACACTAGTGCCATATTGATAATATTCATATAAAGCCTTATCAACATAAGCTAGCTGCCCCTGGCAGCGGGCAACGCAGGCTATCCAGTGATCATGGAACACCTGTCCTACTGGCTGCGGGAAAGGCAGGATAAATTCCAGCAAACTCTGACGAAACATCGAAGCTGCACCGGTCACCGTATTGGCCAGAAACAGCACATCCGCATCTTTGAAGTTATTCTTTCTGCCACTCCAGTATGTTTCTTCAATTACACCGTCCTTTTCATCAACGACACGCATATCACAATAAACCAGTGCGGTATCAGCAGCAAAGGCCTGCAGGCTTGACTCAAGCTTTTCCGGATACCAGTCATCATCCTGATCGGCCAGAGAGATAAACTCAACATCGACCGGCGCCCTGGAAAGCGCGACTTCAAAATTTGCATAGAAACCGAGATTCTGCTCATTCCGAAACAAACTAAAACGCGAATCGTCGCCTATAATTTCCTGGATGCGTAACCAGGATTCATCTGAGGATGCATCATCATTGATAATACAGTGCCAGGATTTTATTGTTTGCGCCTTTATCGAATCAATTTGACGTTTAAATCGATCAGGATCAGGCTCCCAGCACGCCATACAAATCATGATCCTGTGATCTTTATCTGTTCGGCGAAATTTTGGAAAGGCTTTACTGATGGGGTTTTCCGCCAATAATTCTATCGAGCTTATATCAATGGCTTCACTTTTTTTAGCACTAAATTCTGCCGTCGTTTCTGTAGACAAGCACATATTCTGACTGACTGCAGAGAATCTGACCAGGCTGGTAAAACCCGACAGCAAGCAACTACGCGGATTATCTGCCATGCAACAATCATCTATCTTATCTAT
>JAUVSB010000047.1 GCA_030597275.1 Gammaproteobacteria bacterium | reverse complement strand
TGGGGGGCGACAACGATTGCCACCTCTTTAGGTATTAGCGACCTGATAATTGGCCTGACTATTGTCGCCATCGGCACTAGCCTGCCGGAAATTGCCGCATCCGTTGCCAGCGTAATGAAAGGTGAAAATGACATCGCTATCGGCAATGTGCTGGGGTCAAACATATTCAATTCACTGGGAGTAATAGGTCTGGCCGCCCTGATCCACCCCACCGCTGTCAGCGCAGACGTTCTGTACCGCGACCTGCCGGTAATGATTGGCATAGCGATACTGCTCTATGTATTATGATATAGCCATAAAGGTGAACCCTCCCTGTCACGTAAATCAGGCTTTTTTATACTGTCGCTTTATGTGGCCTACCTTGTCATACTCGGGGTGCAGGCGGTATAAAAGAAGTTTCAAGTTCCAAGTCTAAAGTTCCAAGCTTACAGATTAATACCTGGAAGCAGAGACAACAAAGATTTTGATTTACGACTTGGAACTTGGAACTTGGAACTCTAAACTAAGAATCATGACCAACGACGAACTCATAAACGAAGGCAAAAAAGTACTGCGGATCGAAGCAGAAGCACTTGCTGTTCTGCCTGATCGCCTGTCAGATAACTTTGCCGGTGCCTGTCACGCTATTCTTGCATGCAAGGGGCGTGTGGTAGTGGTGGGTATGGGGAAATCCGGTCATATTGGCAGTAAAATAGCGGCTACGCTGGCCAGCACTGGCACCCCCTCATTTTTTGTCCACCCGGGTGAGGCCAGTCATGGTGACCTTGGAATGATCACGCCAGATGACCTGGTCATAGCTATATCTAACTCTGGCCACACCCCTGAAATTCTTGCCATCCTGCCAATGATAAAACGCCTCTCTGTGCCCCTGGTTTCGATGACAGGAACGCTGGATAATCCATTATGTAAACAGGCAGACTACTGCCTGGATGTCGGTGTTAAAAAAGAAGCCTGCCCACATAACCTTACCCCAACGGCCAGTACTACAGCGGCCCTGGCAATGGGTGATGCATTGGCAGTCAGTCTGCTCAAGGCACGTAACTTTACCGCGAACGATTTTGCCCGCTCTCACCCCGGCGGTGCTCTCGGACGGCGCCTGCTGCTGTATGTCAGAGACATCATGCAAAGCGGCAGTCGTATACCCCTGGTGAATATCGATGACAGCTTACAGCTCGCGTTACTTGAAATGAGCAGTAAGGGCCTCGGTATGACCGGCATTGTTGATAATGATGGCAAGCTTAAAGGTATTTTTACTGACGGTGACCTGCGCCGTACCCTGAACAAGGGGGTAGACCTTTATTCAGTAAAAGTAGCGGATGTTATGACTACCGATCCCTCAGTCACTAGCGATGACAAACTGGCCGCTGACGTCGTCAACATGATGCAGGAACTCTCCATCAACAGCATCCTCGCCGTTGATGAAAACCATCACCCTGTGGGTGCACTGAACATGCATGATCTACTACGCGCCGGCCTGTTATGAAAACGAACACACTAACACCTGAATTCACTTGCCCTGACGAGGTATTACAACGGGCTAGCAAGATACGCCTGGTATTATTTGATGTCGATGGCGTACTCACCGATGGCCGACTCTTTTTCAGTGATAACGGTGAGGAAGGGAAGAGCTTTCACTCACGGGACGGCCTGGGCATTAACCTGTTACAGCAATCAGGTGTTGCCGTAGGAATCATTACCGCACGTCAATCAAGCCTGGTTGCCCACCGGGCGAGTGATCTGAATATCCAGCATCTTTTTCAGGGCCGCAAAGAAAAATTTCCAGCCTACCAGGAGCTCCGTGAAGCGCTCGGGCTTACTTCAGAGGAAGTTGCCTTCGTCGGTGATGATGTCGTAGACCTGCCTATCATGCTTGATGTTGGCCTCGCAGTTACCGTTCCGCAGGGACATAAACTGGTTAAACTACACGCCCACTGGACGAGCCCTAATGAAGGCGGCGCAGGTGCTGCAAGAGATGTCTGTGAACTTATAATGTATGCACAGGGCAATTACGAAAAAGCAATGGAACAATTCATTGTCACAAGCACCTCGCCAGCTCAATAATTATGAACTGGCTAGAACGCATTGTAATTTTTAGTATAGTCATTGTTCTTGGTGGCATCACGGCCTGGATGCAAACCGATCTATTGGCGGAATCAGAGAATCTGGGGCAGGTGATTACAGAAAGTCATGACCCTGACTACTACATAGAAAACTTTACTGCTGTAGGAATGGATACAGAGGGTAACCGTCAGTATGTGCTGGAAGCTGAGCGCATGGTGCATTTCCCAGACGATGATACTGCCCTGCTTGATAAACCGCATATTATTCAATACGAAGTTGAACGTGCGCCGACGCATATTTATTCTGAAACCGGATGGATTTCTGCTAATGGTGAAGAAGTCATACTCACTGGTAATGTACGCGTCATTCGCGGACGTGACAGCACAGGAAGCGGCGGTGTCACAACGACAGACAAATTAAATGTAGTGCTTAAGGAACCCCTTTCCTGAGCAAGCCGGAGAGAAATACATGAAGAATTTTCACCCTGTGCGAACAATACCCGCCCTCATCATTAGCGGGCTGTTGAGCATCAGTAATGCGCAAGCACTGGACAGCGATAAAAATGCCCCTGTTACGATTAATGCAGATACAACGAGCATCGACTTTCGAACGGGTAAACGCATACTGACAGGAAATGTAGAAATTACTCAGGGCACATTAAACATCAAGGCAGACAAGGTTGTACTGATCTACAAGGGTGATGATATAGATACTGCCACAGCCTATGGAAAGCCTGTCAAGTTTAAACAGCTGCCTGAAGGCCAGACTGAAATAGTTCATGGTGAGGGGAAAACGCTGACACTCAAACAGGCAAAAGACCTGATCACGCTGAAAAATAATGCAAAAATCACTCAGGGCAGCAATACAATCACCGGTAAGGTTATTTATTACAATACCCGAACTAGCAAGATGACGATTAAAGGACAGTCCGCTGCCAGTCAGAAAGCAAGCACTAAAAAGGTATCATCAGACAAGGCAGCCGTCAGTAAGAAAGATTCCGGGCGAACCCGAATCGTCATTCAACCTGGAAGTATAAAGAAATAACCATGAGTATTCTCTCCACTAAAGGCCTGCAAAAACGCTATAAGGGCACGACCGTTGTCAAGGGCGTAGATATAAATGTTGAAGCCGGTGAAGTTGTCGGTCTGCTGGGGCCTAATGGCGCAGGAAAGACGACCTGCTTTTACATGATCGTCGGCCTGGTAAAGCCGGATAAAGGCAGCATCTGGCTGGATGATGTCGATATCACCACCATGCCAATGCACGAACGAGCACGTCTGGGCATCGGCTACCTGCCGCAGGAGGCATCCGTTTTTCGCAAGCTGACCGTTGAAGAAAACATCATGGCTGTACTTGAAGTGCAACCCGGGCTGTCAGTAGCTGAACGTCACGAGCGGGTAGACCATCTGCTGGAAGAATTTAATATTGAGCACAAGCGAGATTCCCTCGGTATCAGCCTCTCCGGTGGCGAACGCCGACGTGTTGAAATTGCCCGTGCATTGGCACTGGAACCCTTATTCATTTTACTGGATGAACCCTTCGCAGGAATTGACCCTATCTCTGTTGGTGACATTCAACAGATCATCTCACAGTTAAAAAATATGGGTATTGGCCTGCTGATTACTGATCACAATGTACGAGAAACTCTCGGCATCTGTGATCGAGCCTATATACTCAGTGATGGAGCGGTTCTTACAGCGGGCAGCGCGGAAGAAGTTTTATCGCATAAAGAAGTCCGCGAAGTCTACCTTGGGCACAATTTCCGCCTGTAACAGACATCTTTAGCACACAGGGTCTATTTTCCGTCTATATTTAATAGGGCACCTCTCAGTAGAGGCACACTTGAATTAACTCTAAATAAGTGCCAGATAATCACTATGGATATATGTATTATTCCGATTGACAAGGCCCCGTTAGAGAGAGAATATGAACTTCGGGGGTCATCTTAATATGACAAATATGAGCCGTAGCAGCTTAAAATATAACGGCGATCCAGCATGAAACAGGTACTGGAACTAAAAATTGGCCAGAAACTGGCCATGACACCACAGCTACAACAGGCTATTCGTCTGTTGCAATTATCCGTTATAGACCTCAGATCAGAGATTCAGACTGCCCTCGACAACAATCCATTACTTGATACCCAGGACCAGGATGAAAACCTTACTGAGTCTGAAATGCTTGAATCAGATGGCCCAGACTCCTATTCCAGTCCAGAAAATGAATCTGACAGCCAGAGTGCCAGCAAGGATGAACAGCCCCCAAGCAATGACACCAATGATGTGTTTGAGCTGGGTACTGCAGGCGATGAACTGAAAGAAGACTATAGATGGGATGATGAAACATATATCCCGCGCACTTCGAGTAGTGCGAGCAGAGACAGCGACTGGAGCGGTATGGAACTTGATAGTCGCAATTCATCACCAACCACCTTGCATGATCACCTTGAATGGCAGCTGCGTATGCTGTCCCTGTCAGAAAATGACCAGCTGATTGCCGAAACGATTATAGAAGCGATAAATGAAGACGGTTACCTGACGCTCTCGCTTGAGGACATTACGCAATCTCTCAATGCGGAGTGCAAAATAGAAGATGATGAAGTGGTCGCTATGCTGCATCAAATACAGAACTTCGACCCCATTGGCGTCGCAGCGATTGATGTTGCGGACTCGCTGCAGATACAGTTAAAACAGCTGCCCGATGATACCCCTCACCTGGCAACGGCAAAAACTATTGTCGAGAAACACCTCGACCTGGTTGCGCACAGGGACGTGGCAAAACTAAAACGTGTTTTGAAAGGCAAACCCGCAGCACTGAGCGGAGCAATCAGTTTGATCCAAAGTCTAAATCCACGACCAGGAAGTATTATAACCCCCTCGGAAACACGATATATCATCCCGGATTTAACGGTAAAAAAAATCAACAATCAGTGGATCGCACGACTGAACGAGGAAGCACTACCTAAACTTGAGGTAAACCGCTACTACCAGAGCCTTATCCGTCGTGGTGATAACAGTACAGATAATCGTTACCTGAAAGAAAATTTACAGGAAGCTCGCTGGTATATAAAAAGCCTGCAAAATAGACATGACACACTAATGAATGTTGCCAATGAAATCATCAAACGTCAGCAGGCATTTTTTGAAGAAGGTGATGAAGCAATGAAACCCATGATATTACATGATATTGCTGATGCACTGGAACTGCATGAGTCCACCATTTCACGCGTCACCACGAATAAATACATGCAAACACCAGCTGGTGTTTTTGAACTGAAATATTTTTTTTCCAGCCATGTCAGTACGACAGATGGCGGAACCTGTTCGGCCACGGCAATTCGCAGCCAGATTAAAAAGCTGGTGAGCGATGAACCGGTCGGCAAACCCATAAGTGACAATCGCATAGCTGAGTTACTTTCACAGCAAGGTATATGCGTTGCCCGGCGTACGGTCGCCAAATACCGGGAGTTAATGAGTATCCCCCCTTCCAACATGCGTAAATCGCTAACACTCTGACGGAGTTTTTCACTATGCAATTAAATATTACTGGTCAGCACATAGAAGTCACCGAATCCCTCCATGATTATGTCACCGAGAAACTGGAGCGCGTTCATCGTCATTTCGATAACGTAACAACGACTCATGTCGTATTATCGGTAGAAAAAACACGGCAGATAGCAGAAGCGACAATTCATGCCAGTGGTGCGACCATACATGCTAATTCTGAAGATAGTGATATGTATGCCGCGATAGACTCGCTCTCCAGCAAGCTGGACAGGCAGGTCATCAAGCACAAGGAAAAAATGAAGGACCATCGTAGAAATACGGTTGCTTAACCAGGGTAGTTTAATGACAGCAAGTCACGCCAGCATCCACCATCCCTCCTCATCAGGAAAAGCTCATCATGAAACTCCAGTAATAGGAGATATTCTTGATCGTGGAGGGATAATTACTGGACATCAAACGACCAGTAAGAAAAAGTTGCTTGAACAAATCGCAAACATGTTTGCCGAACAATTGCCTGACGCCGATGCTGGCCAGATTTTCAGTACTCTGATTGAACGTGAGAATCTGGGAAGTACAGGTATCGGCAATGGCGTCGCATTGCCGCATGGGCGAATGGCAGGACTGGAGAATGTTGTCGGTTTCTTTTTACGTCTTCAAACACCGATGGATTTTGATGCTATAGATCATCTGCCGGTAAACATGATTTTTGCCATCCTTGTGCCGGAAGACGCCACAGAAGAACATCTGAAAATACTGGCCAGCCTGGCCAGTATTTTTCGTAATGAAGATACAAGACAGAGATTACTGGAAACATCTAATTCATCACTGATCCGAAATATCTTCAACACCTCAAATGTGAACAGCCAGAATTAATAGGGGCACCCTTAACATGACCCAAAGGTCAGTACTGACAGCAGGAGATGTCATTGAGTCCCACAATAAACGGCTAAAACTGCAATGGATAGCCGGGAAAAGTGGTTGTGAACGTAATCTCGAAGCACCAGATGCCCGCTGGTCAGGCATGGCCCTGGTCGGCTACCTGAATACCGTACATGCCAACCGAGTTCAGATCATTGGGCCTGATGAACTTGATTACCTTAATCAACTGGATACACAACACCGTTCCAGCACGATATCCCGTATTTTTCATCAGCCTCGAACCGCCCTGATAATCATCAGTGATGGTAAGGAAGTTCCACAAAATCTACGAGAGATCGCTAATGAAGCCAGTATGCCCCTGATAGTGAGTAAGCTACCGGCCCCGGAGTTGATTTATCACCTGCAATTCTATCTTGCCCGGGCACTTTCACCCAGGTCATCCATGCACGGTGTCCTGCTTTCGGTAATGGGCCATGGCGTATTACTCACAGGTGAGAGTGGCATAGGCAAAAGTGAACTGGCGCTTGAACTGATCGCCAAAGGTCATCACCTGGTTGCTGATGATGCCATCACAATACGCCGCACTTCACCCGAACACCTGGAAGGTTACTGCGATCCGAAGTTCAAGCACTTTCTTGAAGTACGTGGACTGGGAATACTCAATATTCGTGAGATGTTTGGTGAAGCGGCCACACGCGGTACAAAAAGAATTGAACTTATTGTCAAGCTGCAACGTATGGATAAGCAGCACCTGGGCAGCATGGACCGTCTGCACCAGGAGCAGAACACCTGTGAAATCCTGGGCATACAGATTCCTGAGATCACAGTTCCGGTAACTTCCGGTCGCAACCTGTCTGTCATGATTGAAGCCGCGGTACGTAACCAGATTCTCGTTGCCCGTGGCTATAATGCGGTTGAGGATTTTATTATAATCCAGCAAGATGCCATAAACTCAACAACCTAGTAATCATTAATGGATCTCACTATTGTCAGTGGACTCTCGGGCTCGGGTAAGACTGTCGCACTGCAGGCACTGGAAGATATAGGCTATTACTGCATCGACAACCTGCCTGCCAATCTGTTACCTCATTTTGCATCCAGCCTGATGAACAACCCGGATAGCCATGCCGCTGTAGGTATTGATATCCGCAACCGTCATTTTCTGGAAAGCCTGTCAGACAGCCTGAATGGACTTAAACAACTAGGTATTGAATTTCGCATACTCTATCTGTACGCGGATGAAGACACATTGATCAGGCGTTTTAGTGAAACACGCAGACGTCATCCCCTGACCAACACGTCAACCTCACTGGTAGATGGCATTCGACAGGAGCATCAACTGCTTGCATCCCTGGCACACAGTGCCAGGATAGAAATTGATTCCAGCCACCTCACCCCTCATGAGCTACGCAGTCAGGTTCGCAATCTGGTAGGCGCTCAAGACGGCACGGCAATGATGCTGCAGGTGGTTTCCTTTGGTCATAAACATGGAAATCCCAGTGATGCGGATTTTGTCTTTGATGTACGCTGCCTGCCCAATCCCTACTGGCAAGAGTCATTGCGACAGCAGACAGGAATAGACCAGGATGTCATCAACTTCCTCAAATCAACGCCCGCAACCACTAAAATGGTAGATCATATTTTTGCTTTTCTGAGCGAATGGCTGCCAGCCTATAAGGCTGAGAACCGGAGTTATATTACCGTCGCCATCGGCTGCACCGGTGGCTTACATCGTTCTGTATATGTTGCGGAACAACTGGCAGGCAAGTTAGCGGATGACTCAACGATACAGGTACAACTTCGTCATCGGGACCTGATATGACCGACCTCATCCTGCTTACTTATGGCCAGATCGGCGATGAACTATTAAAGGCAGCGACTCACATCATGAACATGCCAGTTGAGCATATACAGATGATCAGTGTCTATGATCAACCAGATACCGCTGATAAACTGCCCGCACATATAGAACAGGCTATCAAACAATCCGAGCCAGAAAATCAATGCCTGATACTTACTGACCTGCATGGCTGTACACATTTCAATATCGCCAGAAAATTTGTTGACCCTTCACATGTTGCTCTTGTAAGCGGTCTGAATCTGGCCATGCTCTTGCGCGTGCTAAGCCACCAGGACGAAAACCTGCTTACACTGTCTCAATATGCTGAAGAGGGAGGTGTGATGGGCATTTCCACTACCAGTGAGACACAAAATGAAGATTGTTCAGACAGGAATAAGCTGTGATCAGTGAACAAATAAGGATCATCAACCGCCTCGGGCTGCATGCTCGAGCAGCAGCCTGCTTCGTCAAGCTGGCTGCTTCCTTCGAAAGTGATATTTTTCTTGTCTATGGCGAGCAGAGCGTCAATGGCAAGAGCATCATGGGCATCATGATGCTGGCAGCCTCACAGGGTACTGACATTTTAATTGAAGTGACGGGTACGGATGAAATCGAAGCTACTGAAGCACTGGTCAATCTCGTTAACAACCGCTTTGGAGAAGACCAATAATGCTGTCTATGCATGGCTCTGGTATCGGCAGAGATATTGCAATAGG
>JAUVSB010000069.1 GCA_030597275.1 Gammaproteobacteria bacterium | reverse complement strand
CCGGGCCTGGCCCATTAGCGCAACACCTGCTGCAGAGCCAACTGAAAGTAATGATCCACCAACGCCTGCTGTTAGGGTTACCAGCAGCCATTGCCCGGTAGACATATCCGGATTCATGGTCAGCGCTGCAAACATAACGGGAATGTTATCAACAATAGCAGAGATGACACCAACGGCGATGTTAGCATAGGTTGCTCCCCAGCCTGCGTACATCATTTCAGAAGCCATGCTCAGGTAGCCAATAAATCCGAGCCCGCCGACACAGAGTACAACGCCGTAGAAAAAGAACAGGGTATTCCATTCTGCCCTCGCGACAGGGGTGACAACATCAAACGCCACCGGCGTGCGCATCTGACCGTCATGCTCAGCATTGTCCGGTACGCCATGATGATCCCTGTGAGCGGTTTTTTTCAGGAAGTAGCCAAATATCTGCAGATAGGCCAGGCCTGTCAGCATGCCGATGACCGGCGGCATGGTTAAAAAGTTGTGAAATGAGACGGCAGTAGCAATGGTGGCAAGAAACAGTGCAATGATCCTGCGTGCACCTCTCTGCATTTGTACCTGTTCTCCCGAGGCTTCCGGTTTAACATTGGGTACGGCAAAATGCATGATTGCTGCTGGCACCAGGTAGTTGACTGCTGCAGGTATGAAGAGATTGAAAAAGGTCCAGAACTCTACGATACCTTTCTGCCAAACCATCAGGGTGGTGATGTCACCAAAGGGTGAAAAGGCCCCGCCGGCATTGGCAGCGACTACGATATTTATGCAGGCCAGGGTGACGAAGCGGCTGTTATCGCCACCGACGGCCAGCACCACGGCACACATTAGCAGGGCAGTGGTCAGGTTGTCGGCGATGGGTGAGATGAAAAATGCCAGTATGCCGGTAATCCAGAATAAAGAGCGAAAGCCAAATCCACTGCGGACCAGCCAGGCGCGCAAGGTGTCAAAGACTCGTCGTTCCTCCATGGCATTGATGTAGGTCATCGCCACCAGCAGGAATAGCATTAGCTCAGCATATTCCAGCAGGTTATGCCGAACAGCCATTTCCGCAGCATGACCCATACCGTGACTGGTATAGATCCAGCCAATAATGCCCCAGATAACACCTGCGGCGAGGATAACCGGTTTGGATTTGCGCAGATGGGTGAACTCCTCTGCCATCACGAACAGATAGGCAACAAAAAATAGTGCTAAAGAGGCAAAGCCTACCCAGTGTGAGGTCAAATCAAGATGATCTGCAGTGTGTTCTGTAGCCATTGCCATAGCCGATTCCGGAAGTACAGCTAGAAGCAGGGCAGGGATAGACTTTATAATTATATTTTGAAATTTCATTTCTACATAAATCCTTAAAATGGATAGAAGATTAATCCGTACTATAATAACAAGCAGAAACAATACTGTCATGATAGCTTGCTGCATGTTCGTAAGATTTTGAGTGATGCTGAGGGTAACGAAGAGGCTTAACCTGAGGTTTGTTGTACCCCTCGCATAATCAGCCCCTATCAACTAATATTGCTTCACATATTGAAATTAAATGGGTGGAATACAACGATGTATGGATCGAGCGGTATAATCACGAACTTCCTGGGTGCTTACCAGATGTCAGATATGGCTATTCGTTATAGTCGATTCATTCCGCTTGCTTATAACCTCGCCAAATCACTAGGTTTTGAACGTGGCAAGATTATGCCATCCCGTGCTTTCTGTTCTGATGAAAGTCAGGGTTACCCGATCATTCTGATTGCTAAACACTTTGGCTCTTTCCCCTTTAATCACGGTCGAGTTGGTGGCATCGTTGCTACCGACAGGCACGCCCCGCATGCGCATCACGGTAAAGATCTGGTTATTATTCAAGCCAGCCATGTCGGTTATGATCCAGAAAATGGCCGTTTTGGGGTTTACCGGAGATTACAGACAGAAGATGCCAGCGAGACATCCAGTTGCGGAAAAATCTGTGGTGCACTGGACTGGTACTTGCGTGAATTTGAGTTTGCTCGTGAAAATATTTTTCTTTACCAGGAGGATGGTCAGCATAAAGTAGTAATAGATAACTTGCTGCTTCATGCCGAGCGAGAGCAGGGGCTAATTTTAAAATTAGATAAGATTATCCAACTGGATGCTGATGGCAATCCGGTTCCTGAATTATCCAGGAGTACGGCAAAAACTTTTTCTGCATCGCCAGCACTATTTGATTACCTGGGTGATTATGACTGGAAGCCAGGCCCAGGTGAGGCAATAGGACGACGACTAAATCCTGATCTGTTCTATTTTAAACGTGATATCAGTGATCAACAGGAAGGGCGTGATCACCTGGAGAATAATCTTCTGGACGTCATGTCGTATATTGTTTCATCAGAGTGGCCGGCACTTGCCGCTGCGCAGGTGAATACCCAGGTGGAATTTGACCGCACTTTCAGGACCATCATTAAGGAACCAGCATACAAAAATAAAAAGATTTTGTTTATGTCGGGATTGAATGTTGATATTTCACCGCAGGAAGGGCAGGTGTTCCCGCTGACGAAATTTATTCCCTGGGCTGCTTACGTGCAGGATGAAGATGGAAATCATCAGACCTGGGAACAGGCAGAACTTTATGAACAACTGCAGGCGCAATCAACAGAAAATCCTGATCAATTAGATCTGGAGATGGCCATAGATATAATGGAAAGAGCGGAAGAGATTCACTTGCCGTTTTAGTGCCATCAGTAAGTTTGTTTATTGTTTTTTAAAATTAGCTTAAGGGACTTTGCATGCGTACTTTTTCCATAATTTCAATTCTCCTGGCTTTGGCTGTCGCCGCTATCCTCTGGCAAAAGCTACTGGTAAATAGCGCACCAGATCAATTACCTGATCCTGCTGAGTATTCTACAATGACAGATAATCAGGATGAGGAAGAATATGCGTCAGAAGGATGCAATGAAAATGATCAGGAATCGTCTGAGTGTGAGTCTGAACCTGTTTCGGCTGAGCAGGGCGAGATGGAACAGCATCGTGGCCAGGCTCATGATGTCATGATGAAGTCCTTTGATGAAAAATTTGACAAATACAAAGGTCAGATCAACGGCCGGTAGTGATTGATTCTTAGAGTTTATTCCCATCCCAGACAAATAAACGCACAATCCAGGTTGTTTTCTTTGTCATAAACAAGTTGAGATCGCTTAAAATAGACCAATATTAAAGAAGATATGGGATAGTCGAATGTTGTGGTTAAGTGAAGTACTGTTACAGCACCATGAATTGGTGTCTTTTGATGAATTAATGGCTGTGGTCAAAAATGGCGGTGGTAAAGGTGAAATGTTCTTTAGAATGGATGTTAAGCCTCCTTTTCAAGATACCCCAGATAACTGGGAAGAACGGCTTGAAGCATCATTTACATCAAGAGCCTGATTCAGTGAACACTCCTGGCAAAGAGATAAACTATGTACTGGACTGAAGACGCCAATAAAGAGAACAAGCTAAAAGTTCCTGAAGATGTTGTTGATCTGAGTTTTAAGCTCGATTGTAAATGCCTGACCAATGATCATATTTGGGAGTTGAGCCAGGCGATCACCGAAATATTGCCATGGTTCGCTGATCATCCGAATACTGGCATCCATCAAATTCATGGAGCCGAATCGATGAATGGCTGGAACCGGCCTGAAGAACCGGATGCACTGATTCATCTTAGCCACCGCTCAAAGATGACGATTCGTGTCCCCGGAGATTCGGTAGAAAAAGCATTAGAGCTAGAAGGTAAAGAATTAACTATTGCTGGTAACTCATTGAATATAAAGAAGGCCACAGTAAAACTATTAAGCTTTTATGAGGTCCAGTTTTCACGCTACGTAATGACTGATGCGGACATGGACGATGAAGAGTTTCTGCAAAAAGCAGTAGCTGAACTAAAGAAGCTAAATATACCCCCACGAAAACTGCTAAGCGGGAAAACTCAATCATTTATAACGCCTGATAAGGAAATTACTACGCGTAGCCTATTGGTTGCAGACCTGGAGCCGATGGAAGCCATCAGGCTACAAGAAACGGGAATTGGAGAAGGGCGGTTATTGGGCTGCGGCCTGTTTGTTCCACATAAGGGCATCAAGCATGCCAAAGAGTCCTGACAGTATTATTTATGCTTAGATCAAACAGATTAATTGACGATTGAACCCAACTATTCGACAATATTACAGTTTGATTATATTTGACTGGCTTAACTAAAATTAAGCCAGGATTGAGTCACTCTGGCTAGCCCGTTTGGGATATGGATAAAATTACACTTAGTGTCTATATTCCCGCTACGACATTATTAATTGATTACTCACTGGAGAAGATCAAATGAGCACTAAACAGGAAAAAATTCAGCAGCTGCTGGATATGCAAAAGAAATTTATTGAGAATGAGCATGCAAATAGCTTTGATGCAAAAGCCTACTACACCCCTGAATCAGGTGATCTTCTCGACGGTTACATTGATACTTACAATGACCTTGCTGTAGAGGTAATGAACGAGGCTCATAAAGAGCGTGGTTCAGAGCGGTAATTGCTGGATAACAGTGATTGATGAAAAAGGTCGCACTAAGCGGCCTTTTTATTGCCTTATATATCTGCCCACATTCTGACCAGGTTGATATAGCTGGTGCTGACTTTCTGGGTGATCAATCCTTCGGGGTCATTTTTAATAAGTTCATCCCGTGCCTGACTCAGGTTGTAAAGCAACTCGCGCTGTCCAGTGTCACGAATCATGCTTTGTGCCCATGTAACAGCCACGAGTCGTGAGCCGCTGGTGACTTCTACTACATTATGCAAACTGCCAGACGGGTAAAGTATGGCATCACCAGCAGGAAGCTTTTTACTGATTTCCCCGTATTGGGTCGAAATCGTCAGCTCGCCGCCCTCATATTCTTCGGGTTCGTTTAGGAATACAGTGAGTGAGACATCGGTGCGATATTTGTCGCCGCTACCCATGATCGGATCATCGACATGGCTGCCATACTGCTTTCCTGGGGTGTAACGGGCATAGAAGGGGGCCGCGATGCGATGTGGCAAGACGCCATATTTATATACAGGGTGATTGACCAGTTGTCCCATGACAATGTTGTTGAGCCTGGCCATTTCGGGGTGGTCCTGTGGCAGTTCTTCGTTGTTTTTTACTTTGATAGCCTCTTTGCCAGCAGAGAGTTTGCCATCGATAAAATCAGCTGAATCCAGAATTCCCCTGACGATTGCCAGCTTGTCTGATGGAATGAGTCCCTTGATGCGTAGTAACATAGGCGTGTTAAGTTCCCTGTATAATAACTCTTATTTATTGAACCATTAAAAAGTGAAGCCTAATGATACTTAAAGTTTTTCTTGAAGACCAAACCTATCCAATTGAAGTTCCAGATTATATTGTCTCTGATGCAGAGGATTTCTTCAGTTTTCTGGATAATGATATGAATAAAGGCTGGCAAATGAGCCAGTTCTGGGTTGAAAACCCTGACAACAATCAACGCTGCCAGATCGCCGCTGATAAAATACTGACTGCATTGAACAATGATGATCAAAAAACTGGCGTTATGATGTCTGCCTACATCATGAATCGTATGCCTGGAACCACTGAGTTACATCTATCTATAACCGGTGACATGAATGAGCATGTGATTTCTGGAGATTGAGCCTGAATCCTGATGCTAAAAGCTGGTTTGTCTATATTGTACGTTGTTCAGATAACAGTCTGTATACGGGTATCGCCATTGATGTTGAAGCCAGAATATCTCAGCACAACAAAGGCAAGGGAGCGAAGTATACGCGTTCGAGATGCCCGGTAGAGCTTGTTTACACCGAGAGCCTTAGTGAAAAAGGTGATGCTTTGCGACGTGAAATCCAGATTAAAAAGATGAGTCCGCAGCAAAAGCGTAATCTCGTGACTAACCGTCCATTATATGAATAATCCAGAACAACAGGGTAATCGCCGTATTGGCAAATGGATGATGTTTTCAGCCTGGTTGCTGGGTTTTGCCATGTTGATGGTGTATTTCAATTATTTCCTCGATAAAGAGCAAAACCCGAATCAGTCTGTATACAGCAGGATTGATGAAAGCGGTAACACTGAAGTCGTACTGCAGCGGAATCGCTATGGTCACTATGTAAGTAATGGTAAAATCAATGGCGTGACTGTGCAGTTTATGCTCGATACGGGGGCCACTGATGTGGCAATACCAGAAGGGCTGGCTGAAAAATTGTTACTTAGAAAAGGTCCTGAAAAGCGTTACCACACGGCAAATGGAATGGTGACTGCTTATTCTACTATGCTCGACAGTGTTTTAATCGGACCGATAGAGGTGCGAGATGTCAGGGCCAGTATTAATCCTGGTTTGAAAGGCAAGGAAATCCTGCTTGGCATGAGCGTTCTTAAACGTATTGAATTTACTCAACGTGGCGATACATTGATATTAAAGGTACCTCAAAGATAAAGATTGCTGCGCTAACAATGACGATATACAAAAAAATGAATATTTTGGAGAGAATATGGATTTAGAACGTTCCATCGGCCTGAAACAGTCGAATGATATTAATGACGAAAAAGAACGTCAGAAGTTACAGCTTTATATCAATCTGAAGCTGGCCTCCTCAGGTCAGCCCATTGTTGCGGGCGATGATGAAGAGTTTCTCCACACGGCGCAGGATTTATTAAAAAGTTATCGCGAGAAAAATAGACTGTTGACGGATTATTATTGTCCTTCTGATCAGCGCATTCAGTCTTTTCTTGAACGCTATTTATCTGATTTTCCCAT
The DNA here is from genome assembly GCA_030597275.1 of Gammaproteobacteria bacterium. Taxonomy (GTDB): domain Bacteria; phylum Pseudomonadota; class Gammaproteobacteria; order BMS3Bbin11; family BMS3Bbin11; genus BMS3Bbin11. The sequence continues at coordinate 608 of JAUVSB010000069.1, read as the reverse complement.
AGAGGAGATCCCACGTTTACCTGGAATGACTTTTGTCCTTGATCGTCATGGTGTGTCGAGGGAGTTATCAATTCCACTAGGAGAAGATGAATTTCACTCTGATATTGTAAATAGTTACCGGGTCAAGCAGGGGGTGCTGCATAATCCTGCCAGCGACCGGCGGACAACAGAGGGTTCTTTTCATATCGCCGAGGGCGGTTTGCCTATTCCTGGTGATAAAAAGGCGGTACCCATTGCCACCTTCGCGATGTTGTTGAAAGCCGCGCTGTCGCCACCGGATGAGTTGCTCACAATACCGTTTACAGCAAATCTTGATGATCCGGCAAAGATGTTTATATCATTGCTGTTACGTCCTGCCGTCTGTCCTGAAGTACCGGGGCAGGATGTAGAAAAGAACATGGAGATTCGCTTTTTTGCCCCAGGCAACCTGATCAGCAATCTGGATTTTGTGGAATCTATTTTTGGCAATGGCGGCAACCCTTTCCTGGCAGAATTTGATGCTGGACTGGATGTAACACACTGGACGGGCCATACCGGCTGCGTCATCCTTGCTCCACACCTGCCTCAATTAACAAAAAAATCTGTTGGCTTGCCACATATTGATGATG
>JAUVSB010000020.1 GCA_030597275.1 Gammaproteobacteria bacterium | reverse complement strand
TTGTCCATGCTGAAGATAAAGTATTGCCAGGTATTCATTCGCCAGACAGTCACTGAATATACCTTTGGTCCAGGGAAACTCGTAGGAATTGTTTTCAATTTCCATCACTGCTGGCAGATCAGTTTCCTGCATAGCTCGGAAACTCGCAGCGTAAACATCTTCAATCAAGATATAGATGACTCCAGTAACGCATTGACTTTACACAGGTCAAACCAGGACTGTGCTTTTTGCTCAGGATTACGTAACAAACTGGCTGGATGATAAGTAACAACAACAGGAATATCTGTGCCTGGCAAAACATTGGTGTTTTCACGCATTTTATACACCGGAAGATCTGTCTCTAACAAACGATGCGCCGCGAAGCGACCAAGCGCTAAAATTACCCGTGGTTTTATACTCTCGATCTGAGCAGTCAGAAAGGAAGCACAGGCCTCTACTTCATCGGGCTGAGGATCCCGGTTATTGGGAGGACGACACTTGAGTACATTACAGATAAACACCTGTTCACGATTCAAACTTATTGCATAAAGCATCGCATCAAGCAGTTTCCCTGCCTTGCCAACAAAGGGTAAACCCTGCCGATCTTCCTCTGCTCCCGGTGCTTCACCAATTAGCAACAACTCAGCATGGCTATTACCCATACCGAATACTGTTTGCGTGCGGCTTTTCGACAGTTTGCAGGCCTGGCAGGATTGAATACTCTTCTGCAGACTTAGCCAGTCATTATCCGACTCACTGTTTACTTCTAGTGACTGTACCGCTGCATCTTCCGCTAGAGCCTCATTAGATAGAGACATGCCGGACACACCGATTTTATCCCGGAGTGACCAGACATCTATACCCATTTCTTCGAGTATTTGCCTGCGTTGATCGGTCTGTAGCGGCATAAATACTATGACTAAATTGGCGGCTGACTGGATTGGGGATGAGCACGATCCAGATCAATCTTCATTTTGTTCATGGCATTCAAATAGGCCTTGGCTGAAGCAATGACGATATCAGTATCGGCACCCGTACCATTAACAATACGCGAATCTTTCTCGATGCGAACCGTCACCTCACCCTGCGAATCAGTGCCCGTAGTAATATTGTTGACTGAATAGAGCAACAACTTGCAGCCGCAATTGATGATTTCTTCCATAGCCTTGAAGGCCGCATCAACGGGACCACCACCCGGCATCGTCGCAGACATATCTGTGCCATCAACATTCAGGGTAACCTCCGCTACAGGTATCTCACCCGTTTCAGAGCAAACTCTCAAAGTTACTAGCTTTACGGTTTCGTTGTCCTGTTCCGCCGATTCTTCAGAAACCAGTGCCTGCAGATCTTCATCAAAAATCTCGTGTTTCTTATCCGCCAGTTCCTTGAATCGGGCAAATGCAGAATTTAAGGCTGACTCGGTTTCAAACTCGATGTCGAGTTCTTTTAAACGCGTGCGGAAGGCGTTGCGGCCTGAATGCTTGCCCAGCACCATGCGGTTGTGTGCCCAGCCTACATCTTCAGCACGCATGATTTCGTAAGTCTCACGTTTCTTGATGACACCATCCTGGTGGATGCCTGACTCATGTGCAAAGGCATTGGCGCCTACAATTGCCTTATTTGGCTGTACAGCAAAACCGGTGATATTTGAGACAAGACGGCTGGTAGAAAGAATCTGGGTCGTATCAATATTGGTAGTGCAGTCAAAAACATCCTGGCGGGTCTTCACAGCCATGACGACCTCTTCTAAAGCTGCATTGCCCGCCCTCTCACCGAGACCGTTAATGGTACATTCAACCTGTCGAGCACCATTAAGCACTGCGCTCAATGAGTTGGCTACGGCCATGCCCAGATCATTATGGCAATGAACTGAGAAAATGACCTTGTCGGAATTAGGAATTCGATTGCGTAAGTTGGCTATAAGCTTGCCAAACTGTCCCGGCAAATTATATCCGACGGTGTCCGGTATATTGATCGTGCCGGCACCGGCGTCGATGACTGCTTCAATCACGCGACAAAGAAAGTCCTCATCCGAGCGCCCTGCATCTTCTGGTGAAAATTCAACATCATCAGTAAATTGACGGGCAAACTTCACCGCCCATACCGCGCGCTCCAGTACCTGATCAGGTGTCATACGCAATTTTTCCTGCATATGGATAGGTGATGTCGCAATAAATGTATGGATACGGTTCATTGGCGCCGGCTTGATCGCATCTGCCGTTGCCTGGATGTCACTTTCAATTGCTCGAGCCAGTCCGCACACCCGACTGTCTTCCACGGCTGAAGCCACCGCATGGACACTTTCAAAGTCTCCGCGGCTTGCTGCTGGAAAACCCGCTTCAATCACATCCACCCGCATTCGTTCGAGGCTGCGCGCAATACGCACTTTCTCGTCACGGGTCATCGATGCACCCGGGCTTTGCTCACCATCGCGCAAAGTTGTATCAAAAATTATCAAGGAATCGCTCATGTTCTTATCCTGAATTACTAGTGGCATCTGTCCTGCTTTTCACAGTGCCAAGATTAACATGCACTCCATGTAAAAATGGAGTAAAAAAGTATCAATATGTAGGTAAAGTATATGCGCTGAACTAGCGCAGTAGCAGAGTGCTGAGGAGAGCGAAACAGGCAACCGTAAATCCTGCGGCAACGGGCGTTGCTGCATTGAATGACTCGGTATTTATTTGACCTGCCTGTAACATGGCTTAACTATGGCATAATCCAGAATCACATTGCAACATCAGTTTATAAATTGTGTTAGGTATTACGTGCCAGGAATCACGTAAATCATAAAACGTAATACGTAAAATTTTCTTCATTGATCTTCATCCTCTTTCTTCTTTCTATGCAGCAAAGCAGAAACGGGTCCGGAAATAAGGTAGATAGTAAAGCCCATTAACAATACCCTGGGCGGATCATAAACAATCACCACCAGCGCAATGACAATACCAAGCAGTACGACAAAAGGAACATGGCTCCTTAGATCAAAATCTTTAAAGCTGCGAAAGGGTACGTTGCTCACCATCAAAATGCCGACAGTGAGCGTTAGTAGCAGTGTAACTAGTTTGAAATCCGTGCCTTGCATTCCATAATCGTTGACTACCCAGATAAAGGCAGCAAGAAACCCGGCCGCAGAGGGGCTGGGCAGTCCCTGAAAAAATGATTTTTCATCTGCCGCCTGGGTATTAAAACGTGCCAGCCTGAGCGCAGTGGCTACCGCATAGACAAAAGCAACCAGCCAGCCTATCTTACCCATGGAATGTAATGACCACTCAAATAGTACCAGTGCTGGCGCCAGTCCAAATGAAACCATGTCCGAGAGGCTGTCATACTGAATGCCAAATTCGCTGGTGGTGTTGGTCATACGAGCTACCCGCCCATCCAGACCGTCAAGCACCATGGCAACAAAAATCAGTATTGCCGCCAGTTCAAAATTACCCTTGGTGGCCTGTATGATAGCGGAAAAACCTGCGAATAATGCTCCCGTCGTCAGCAGATTGGGTAGCAGATAGATACCTTTCCGTATTGATTTGTCAGTTTTTTCAGTCATTTATTCAGCTCTCGATACAGTATAGCCAGCATTATACATCTTCAGCGTTGAAATCAGTATTTGCCAGCATCTGCTGAAGCCGCTCTTCATCAATGATTGCTATCCCAAGCTTCACAGCTTTATCTGCTTTGGACCCAGGGTTATCGCCGACAACGACATAGTCCGTCTTAGCAGATACGTTACCGGTAACTTTTGCGCCTTTTGCCTGTAGTGCCCTTTTAGCATCATTCCGTGTGAAGAGTCTCAAAGTCCCGGTCAGCACAAAAATTTTGCCTTTTATTTCTGAATCCGGTTGCTCCAGCTTTTCGATAGCAGGCCAATGGACCCCTGCATTGACCAGCTTCCTGATCACTTCAAGATTATGACTCTGTTTGAAAAAAACCATAACATCCTGGGCTACAATGGGGCCGATATCCTCCAGCGATTGTAATTCTTCTGATGAAGCAGACTCTATATTTTCAAGCGTTCTAAAATGATTTGCCAGTATCCCTGCTGTTGTTTCACCTACCTGCGGAATACCCAGGGCATAAAGAAAACGAGCCAGGCTAGTCTGCTTCGATTTTTCTATAGCCTTCAATAAATTATTGGCAGATTTCTCTGCCATGCGTTCAAGATTCTGTAAAGCCTCAAACTGCAGCCCATAGATATCTCCGACATCATGAATCAAACCTTTATCTACCAGCAGATCAACCAGCTTGTCGCCAAGACCATCGATGTCCATAGCATTACGCGAGACAAAATGTTTAATACTCTGTTTACGCTGAGCATCGCAAAATAAACCACCGGAACATCTCTCTATGACACCGCCTTCATCAACAACAACATCCGACCCACAAACCGGGCATATAGCAGGAAAGTCAAAAGCAAGGGTATTCTCTGGTCTCCTGTCGAGAACAACACCCGTCACTTTAGGTATAACATCCCCTGCCCGGTGGACAATTACAGTATCACCAACACGAACATCCAGTCGTTTAATTTCCGCCGCATTATGCAGACTGGCATTATTAACCGTCACGCCACCCACAAAAACGGGTTTCAGCCTGGCAACAGGTGTCAGGGCTCCAGTACGGCCAACCTGTACATCAATGGCTTCAAGCACAGTCATTTCCTCCTGTGCCGGGAATTTGTGAGCAATAGCCCAGCGTGGGGCGCGGGAAACAAAACCGAGAGTTTGCTGTTGTTTTATTGAATTAACTTTATAAACGACGCCGTCAATTTCATAAGCTAAGGTGGCTCGCTTGTTCCCAATATCCTGCATATAGGCAAGGCAGGCATCTATACCCTGCACCACATCACTCTCAGGACAAATCCTGAGACCTATTTTCTTTAATGCAGCCAGCCTGCCTGACTGGCTATCGGGCAGATCAATTCCATCGACTTTACCCACCGCATAGCAAAACATATCCAGCGGCCTGGAAGCTGATATAGCTGGATCAAGTTGGCGTAAACTGCCCGCTGCAGCATTTCGAGGATTAGCAAATGGCTTTTTACCTTCATTTTTCTGCTTTCTATTGAGCTCCTCAAAACCCGCTTTGGGCATATAGACTTCACCGCGCACTTCCAGTAGTTCTGGTGGGTTATCACTTAGCAGGCGCAAGGGGATGCTATCAATAGTACGGACATTCTGGGTAACATCCTCACCTGTTTGGCCATCACCTCGGGTTGCCGCACGCACCAGTACACCTTGCTTGTATAGAAGGCTAATCGCCAGCCCATCTAACTTGGGCTCGACATTGTACTCAACTAAAAACCCGGCTTGGTTCTCAGGGCCAGGCTTTTCAAGTTTTTGCCTGATGCGCCGGTCAAAATCCCTTGCTTCATCCTCATCCATGGCATTTGCCAGCGAAAGCATAGGCATTTCATGCTGGACTGATTCGAAATGAGAGAGAGGCTTGCCGCCAACGCGCTGGGTGGGTGAATCAGGAGTCAGATACTGTGGGTACTGCTCTTCCAGGGCGAGCAATTGACGAAACACACGATCATACTCGGCATCAGGGACCAGTGGATCATCCAGCACATAGTAGTGATGGTCATACTTTCTTAAGCTTTGCCGTAGTTGCTCAAACTGCTCACTAATATTCATAAGCCAGTCATACTTGTTTAATCAGAGGCTCACTAGCTTAGAAAAGTCTTTTCGCCAGCTTACTGCCAGCTGGAATTTCTCTTGAGTCCATACTACTGGCCAGCTTAAGAATTGATTTTGTCTGGCTAATCGTCATGCTTTTATTGACAGGACGAGTTTCCTGATCGACAAGAATACCATTTAAACGAGATGCCAGACTGGTCGCGGTCTTGACCATGTCTGCATAAACGTCAACGGGCTTTGATACCGCCGCAAGGCGCATGAATAATGTCAGCCCTCCAGTATGCATATCAGAATCATCTTTCGGTAGTTCACCCGGTTTAAACATATTTGCCATGCTAAATAATACATCTGTCTGGCTGTCGGCATTCTTGCGTATGCGATGGTAAATATTGTCTTCACTGTATGACAGGCCCAGCTTCTCCGCCTCACGATGAATGGCGTTCATGGTTAAACCATTCTCACTGCGTGCCACAATACTTACCACCAGGATGGCGTCATGCTCTTTTCTGAATCTGTCCAGATCTTTAGCTGCTACCAGGGCATCATCAAAATCCATGGAAAAGACGATTGGTCTGTCCAGCTCTTCTGCAACTTCGAGACTCATCTGTGAAAACCGGTGAAGTTCTGACTCAGAAACCGGGCCGTCAGGGTCAGCTAGCTGTATTGTCAGGCATATATCCCTGAATTGTGAATCTTCTTCTTCATGCTCAAGATTACTCCACAGACCATTGGCAATATTGAATCCATAAATTCCATTTTGTTTTTCCATGGTGTATTCATGCTGTCGATAAACACCCAGGGCCTGATCTCTTGAAATACTCTCCACACCACGGATTAGAGCAACATACTCTATAGCTTTTTGAGGCCCCTTGTCTTCTTTCCTTTCTGACGGCTGCAGATCGAGCTCCAGAGTATCTGGATTTTCTGCTTCTACATCCATGACTAATGGTGCAGGAATTATTTCAGCATCCTTTTTATGATCTTCCTGAATGTAAGGTTCAACAGTTTCTTCAATCTGAGGAGTATCCTTCTTTTTCAGTCTGGATTTTTTTGATGTTAAAGGCCCCTGTCTCGGTTCAAACAACGGGTCAACTTCATCATCACCAGAGAGGCTATTTCGATGAAGATTTCTTGGCAATTTATAGGGTTTTTGCTGTGAGCGGTGAAATGAAACAAACGCGATGATAACTATCACCACCATTCCAAGAATAAATAAGGCAGTCCTTAATTCCATTAGCTCGCTACCAGCGTCTCAGCATCAGAAAGATTGACACTTACAATTCTGGAAACACCGGCTTCAGCCATAGTCACGCCTATCAGGGTACCTGCCGACTCCATTGTTACCTTATTGTGTGTAATAAAGATTAGCTGGGTATGATCTGCCATCGATCTTAGTGTGTCGCAATAGCGTGAAACATTTGCCTCATCCAGCGGCGCATCAACTTCATCTAGCAAACAGAACGGTGCCGGATGAAGTTCAAATATCGCAAACAGCAACGAGACAGCGGCAAGTGCTTTCTCACCGCCGGACAATAAGTGGATCGTGCTGTTTCTCTTTCCTGGCGGACGAGCCATAACAGTAACGCCAGCATCCAGCAGGTCTTCTCCAGTGAGTTCCAGATAAGCATGTCCGCCACCAAAGAGTTTTGGGAAAAACCGCTGGAAGCCATCATTGATTAAATCGAAAGTTTCCTTAAAGCGGGTACGTGTCTCACGATCAATCTTACCCATTACACTTTCAAGGGTAGATAGCGCTTCTGATAAATCGGCATGTTGTTTATCAAGATAATCTTTACGTTCTGACTGCTCTTCAAATTCTTCTATTGCCATCAGGTTCACAGCACCCAGACGTCCGATTTTACCCGTGATCGTATTCAGCTTTTCTTCCCACACGATAAAATCAGCATCTTCCGGCAGTGTGCCCATTATATCTTCAGCATCCAGTTCCAGCTCATACAGTTGTTCCTCCAGAGTCTGGCGCCGAACAAACTGTTCCTGACGTTTCAATTTTTCCTGTTCCAGTGATTCTCTCAGTGTCTGACAGGCACGGTCTTCATTCTGTCGCTGCAGAGCGAGCTCCCTGGTTTCCTGATCAAGCCCACTGGTTTGATCACGGAACTGCTTTAGAATAGTCTCTTCATCTACCTTTTTTTGCAATAAACCAACCAGTTCTTCCTGCATTTCACGTTCTGGTGCTTCACCATCAGCGAGTAAGTCACCCAGATCCTTTTCACGCTGCTTTAGTAGCTCAATTTGCTGCTGCCCGCGCCTGACACTTTCCTGTAGAGAACGTCGACTGACGTCCCACTCCTGCCTCTCGAGTTGCAAATGGTGCAGTGCTTCATTAGTACTGCGTGCAGACTGTCGCTCTTTATCCAGGGAATTCTGCAGCTGCTCCCTGGAAGAGAGAAACTCAAGCCGCTGCTGTTCAATTTCTTCAGCATTACGGTTAGCATCACGCAATAAACTGTCTGAGGTTGTTAATTCAGACTGATTGTTGACTACCTGTTCGTCAATTTCGTTAAGCTCATTATCTACTTGTTCTGAGCGAGTACGTATTTGATCCAGCTGGGCTTCCAGCCGATGCAGCTGTGCATTGTCCTGATTGTTTTTAGCTGTTTCACGATTCAACTGCTGACGTTCATCTGCACGCAATGCATCTTTTTCGGATAATTGTTTTTGCAGAACATTAAATCGGGCGGCAAGTTCTTCTATATTTGATCTGGCATCTTCCTGTTGAGCTGTCAGCTTTTCAATCTCGGCCTGACGTGTCATGACACCGGCTTCATCATCCTTACCACCGGAAAGAGATAACCAGTTTTTCCCGACCAGCGTACCATCACGAGTCACAATGACTGCCTCATCCGACAAATTAACTCGCTGCTTTACTGCAGCCGCTACATCATCAGCGATAAAGATATTTGCCAGGCGTGCGTTAAGATCTACATCTGTTGATTTAACCCGAGAGGCCAGTAAATTCCTATCCGCCTCAACATGAGCAGATTTCTGTTCGAAGAAGGTAGCGCCCCTGCCGGCAATATTCTCTAGCCGTTCAAGTGGTAATGGCTGGCCCTGCAAACAAACAGCTTTCAATGCGCTGCCTAGTACACGGTCTACAGCATTCTCCCAGCCTTCTTCTACCTGTATTGCATCTGCCAGCCTTTTTGTATCAGTGATACCAACCTGCTGCAGCCATTGTGGCAATGATTGATCATTTCGCCCAAGAGCAGAATCTTGAAGTTCACGCAGTGTTTCCAGCCGTGAGGTATTATGCTGCTGTTTAACTTTAGCTTCATTCAGTGAGCTGCTGGTATGCTCAATTTGCTGGCGTACATTTCTAATTTCTGTTTCCAGATTATCAATTGACTCGCTCAGTTCACTGCAGGCAGAAAGCCGTGCTTCCAGCTGCTGTCGTAGTTCACCCGTATTGTCTTTCTGAATGTTGTCAGCAAGCCGCTGCTTTTCTTCATCAAGACGGCTGTGTCGCTGCTGTAATTGCTGCAGATTATTGTTGATCTGCTTTATGCGGGCATTTTGTACCTCTTTTTCACGTGCGGGTTGCGCGGCATGGGTTGAAAATGCTTCCCATCGCTGCTGCCAGTCGTTCATAGCTGCTTCCGCCTCAGCCAGGCTGGCAGCTGTCTGTTCACTTTTTTCCAGTAACTCGCGATTTGTATCTTCAGTCTTCTCGAGTTTAACGCTTAGTTGATGTTCCTGTTCGCTATCGGAGTGTATGTTTTTTTGTGCTCCATCTATGCCACTTACCAGTTGCGTCTTTTCGCGAACTTTTTCCTGATAGGTATCACGTGCATGCTGAATAGTCTGTTCCAGCCGGGTCACTTCAGCACCCGTCTGATAAAAATTCCCCTGTGCCTGATTCAGTGACTCATTTAAATCATGCAATTGCTGGCGTTTTCTCTCAATTTCGGCTTCTGTTTCACGCTGTTTCGCCAACTCGCCATCAAGTCGTGTCTGCCGTTTGCCCAACTCGACTTCTTCATGCTCAATTTGATCGCTCAGCCCTTTCCAGCGCAGGGTAAGCAGTTCACCCTGAAGTTGCCGTTCCACCTGTTTATGCTCTTTGAAACGCCTCGCTGCACTGGCCTGGCGTTTCAGGCGTGCCAGCTGGGTTTCAAGTTCTGAGCGAATGTCATCAACACGAGATAGATTCTCACGGGTGTGGCGAATGCGGTTCTCTGTCTCTCGGCGACGCTCTTTATAGCGTGAAATACCGGCAGCCTCTTCAACAAAAACACGTAGGTCGTCCGGCTTCGATTCAATGATACGGGTCACCATGCCCTGCTCAATTATCGAATAAGCCCGTGGACCCAGGCCTGTGCCGAGGAAAATATTGGTAATGTCTTTCTTACGACAGCGGGTACGATTCAGGAAATAGTCTGAGCGTCCATCGCGTGTGAGCTCCCGACGGATCGATATTTCTGAATAGCGAGCATAATCACCGGGTGCTTTTTTTCCTACCGTATTATCAAAAACAAGTTCGACAAAGGCCTTGCCAACCGGTTTGCGTGCCTGAGAGCCACTGAAAATAACATCTTCCATATTCTCGCCACGCAGATGTTTGGCCGAAGACTCGCCCATCACCCAACGCACAGCATCAATAATATTTGATTTACCACAGCCGTTTGGGCCAACGACGCCGGTCAGAAGATGAGGGAATTCTACAGTTGTTGGATCAACGAAGGACTTGAAGCCTGCGAGTTTAATTTTCTTTAGACGCATTCCGTTCCATGTGCCAGTGTAAATCGGCTAAAATCACAGCCTGTCATAAGGAACCCCTGATTTATTCATGAACTCGTATCTTACGCCTATAATATCCAGCGTCTTCGTTCCAAATCTTCGCAATAGCCAGCTATTACGTACGATTTGAGCCTCGAATCTGAATATTTTAGATCGCAATCTACTTCGTCCAGAATTAATCAGGGGCTCCTTCAATATATTTATTGTTGGAAAACTGTTCATGTCTACCAAGCCAAGCAAAGAACTCGACGTATTTGATAACCCCAATTCAGACCGTGATTATACCATTAGCATACGCATGCCAGAATTCACATGTCTGTGCCCAAAGACCGGTCAGCCGGATTTTGCCACGCTGTACCTGGACTACATCCCGGACAAATTCTGTGTCGAACTCAAGGCTCTGAAACTATACATCTGGTCATACCGTGATGAAGGCGCTTTTCATGAAGCCGTCACCAATGCCATCCTCGATGACCTGGTCGCAGCTACCTCCCCTCGCTACCTGAGGCTAAACGCACGCTTCTATGTACGAGGCGGCATTTACACCACAGTCACCGCACAGTATTCTAAACCAGACTGGCAAGGAACCATACCCTCTGAACCACAATTCAGCGATTGAATTTAATAATTCTTGCTGATGACACAAAGTTATCTCGGTATCGACGTTGGTACCTCCGGCGTCAGGGCTATTCTGATCAATGATGAGGGGCATATTCTTGCTTCCTCACAAACAACTTTGCCTGAAAGTACCCTGCATGATGGCATGCTCTGCCAGCAACCCGAGCAGTGGTGGCAAGCGGTACTTGATTGCCTGCAAAAGATCACGGCTCAATTCGATTGTTCCGGCCTGCAGGCAATCGCTATTGATGGTACTTCCGGGACAACTTTACTGACTGATGCCCATAATAACCCTATCAGCCCGGCACTAATGTATAACGATGTACGGCCTGCAGAACTGGTCAAAGAGCTGTGTCTGCATGCCCCACCGGGACCTGCCTGCAGCCAAAGCAGCGCCCTGGCAAAGGCAGTCTGGCTCTATCGAGATATTAAGCCTGCTGCCGTTTTTCATATCCAGCAGCAAGCTGACTGGATACTCGCAAAATTTAGAGGAGAACCCGGCACCAGCGACTGGAACAATGCGCTGAAGCTCGGTTTTGACGTTGAAGATCTGCAATGGCCTGACTGGTTAACGGCTATTGATATTGGCAGGGGTAAATTACCCGCTGTCTTTCCTCCAGGAAAAGATATCGCAACAATTGCACCGAATATAGCCAGGCAAACGGGACTACCGGCAGGTACACGCCTGCATGCCGGCACGACAGACAGTATTGCAGCATTCCTCGCCAGCGGCGCATCGCAGGTGGGTGAAGCTGTTACCTCACTGGGCTCTACGCTGGTGCTAAAACTTTGTACCAGAAAGCCAATTACCTCAAATGCACATGGGATTTACAGTCATCGCCTTGATGACCAACGATGGCTGGCAGGTGGCGCATCAAATTCAGGTGGTGCCGTATTAAAAAGCCTGTTCACTGATGATGAACTGATAAGTCTGTCAGAAAAAATAAACCCGGATCAGGATACAGGGCTAGACTATTATCCTTTGCCATCTACCGGCGAACGATTTCCTGTCCCAGATGCTGAAAAAAAATCAATTGTACATCCTGTACCGGAAAACCGGGTGACCTATCTTCAGGGCCTGTTTGAAGGAATAGCACGCATTGAAAAAACGGGCTATGTCCTGCTCGAAAAGCTGGGTGATGAATCAGTTCAATCAGTGAGAACTTGCGGCGGTGGTGCAGCAAATCCTGCATGGAGCAGGATAAGGCAGCGCATAGTTAAGCGGCCATTTCTGCAGGCAGAGCAGACAGAAGCGGCCTACGGCAGCGCACTTCTTGCGGCTGGCAGGGTATAATTCCACCAATTAAGCAATATGCCCTTCCTTAAAACTCTCAACACGAAACATTCCTTATGAAAGGCAATCTATTTACCGGTGCCGGCTATTTCACTAAAGGCCTGTCACTGATCTGGAAACCCGGCATACGCCCCTTCACGCTTTGGCCAATTCTTATCACGCTTGTTGTATTCATCACACTGGCCAGTGTTGGCATCAGTTACTTTGACATCATGATGGAACGCTTTCTACCTTCCGGCGACAGCTGGTGGGCGACTGGCCTGAGATATATTCTATGGCCCCTGCTGGCATTAAGTTTCCTGCTAATCTGGTACTTCACATTTACTATCATTGCCAATCTAATAGGTGCTCCTTTTAACGGCATACTGGCTGAACGCGTAGAAGCCCACCTTAAAGGTGATGCCTATCAGCCTTTTGATAGTGGCAGTTTCATGAAAGAGATTGTACCTGCGCTAATGAATGAACTTGGGAAAATAAGCTATTTTATGCTGTGGGCAATTCCGCTACTGATCCTGTTTGTAATACCCGTGTTAA
>JAUVSB010000062.1 GCA_030597275.1 Gammaproteobacteria bacterium | reverse complement strand
TTCCCTGCGCCCATTGGCATATTCAATCTCAACCTCGGCATCTTTTAACCAGTGGAAACAAGGCAGGCCTGTGCGATAAGGCACCAGGCCATTTCTGAATAACTCAGGATGCTGATAAAGGATTTCGTCAGTTAGCGGTACGAAAACGTTCATTGTCATGATTACACTCCTGAAACATTTTAATGAGGGACTTTCTCGACTTGTGTCCTGTCCCAGCTGTTGAATGTAGTAGAGCAAATCAGACTGGTGACAGAATCCCGAGAAAATGGCAATAATGTGTGTAAAAGTGGCAATGAAATGGTTTTTATTCTGCTCGATGACTTAACTACTTTACTGATATATTGTTGCGCGCCAAACCCATGTAAAAAAAAGCCTTTAATTATGGAGTACAAGCCTTTATGAGTAGAATGATTGCCATTGTCGAGGATGACCCTGACCAGCGTGAGAATTATGCCGATGCAATGAGAATGCACGGTTTCGATGTAACTACCTACTCAAACAGGCCGGCCGCGCTGAAAGGCTTCAAAGAATCCCTGCCGGATTTAGCGATACTGGATATCATGCTGGAAGATGAACCCGATGGGGGTTTTGACCTGTGCCGTGAATTACGCAGTATGTCCAAAAACCTGCCTATAATCTTTCTGACAGCTCGTGATAGTGATATAGACACGGTATCGGGTCTACGTCTGGACGCCTGGGACTACCTTACTAAGCCTGTCAATCTGCAATACCTTGCAGTGCGTGTTTCATCACTATTTCGTATTGTAGACACATTAAGTGCCCGGACAGAAACCATTGACAAAATATACCGTCATGGAGATCTAATGGTTGATCAACAGAGCATGTCTATTCTCTGGAAGGAACAACCACTAAACCTGACTCTCACAGAGTACTGGCTGGTCGAGTCCATGTCTCGACATCCAGGCCATGTGCGCACCTACGACCACATGATGCAGGTTACCCGTCAAAGCCTGGTGGAACACAATACAATTAATGGCTATATCAGGCGAATTCGCAACAAGTTTAAAGCCATTGACAGCAGTTTCGACTCAATTCAAACTGTTTTCGGTGTTGGCTATCGCTGGAAAAGCTAACAGGCTGTCTCAATGCTCAGGGTAAGTATTCGCTACAAACTCCTGCTGGTCATACTGACCCTGCTGTTAATTCCCTGGATGGGCTATCAATACGTTAGGGAAATGAAATCTTTTGCACTGCAAGCTCAGGAGGAAGCACTGTTGCTCACTGCGGGAGCCATTGCCACAGTATTGCATGACCGACCCGAACTATTCTCTGCTGAAACCACAAGCCCAGAGGCGGATAGCAACATTGGCGACCTTCATGTAATGAGCCTGGACCATCCTTTGACAATGGATGGGAAGCTGGATGACTGGGGGCGTCTGGCTGAAAACGCTGGCCATTACTCGGTACCCAAATTATTAAGAAAACTCAATGACAAGGAAAGTGACCTGTCCTTTAATCATGTACTGGGAAGTTGGGGCCGTTATCTTTACGCCCTGTTCATCGTCCAGGATGACATAGTCACCTTGCGTGATACCAGCTTTCGAAGACTGGACAACAGTGATTATTTGCGGATTTACCTGCGCGATGCCAATGACACCATGACACGATATGCAGTCATTGCATCAAAAAATGGCCGCATGGATGTTTATGCCATGGATGAAGAATGGCGCTATCCGCTAACCGGTGACCCAATCTACAGTATTGTTGGCTATTTTCAGCAACTGGATAACGGTTACGCAATCGAACTTCGCCTGCCGAGAAGCATGGTCTCCGGCGACGCCCGGCTGGCTATCGCAATTGGCGATGTTGATGACATTAAAGAAAGAAAACTAGAGACCGTACTCGGCATCTCTGCTAGCAAAAACACCACAGAATTAGGCAAAGTACTAATCCCTTCTCCAGAGATCGACAGGATCCTCCATGGCCTGGACAAACCAGGCACGCGGATCTGGATCATAGACCAGAACAAGTACGTACGTGCACTGGTAGGTGACCTCTCTACAGCCACTGACAGTGCAAGGAAACTCAGCGGCTCTAATATGAAAACCTTGCAACTGTGGATGAATAATATTCTCGAACCCGTTTTCAGAACTATACTCAAACCCCCAGCAGATGACTTCAAAGACCTGCCTGATGATACCCGTGAACGTAATGAGACGGTCATTTACCAGGTCCTGGAAGGAAAACCGGCAACAGATAGACGGTCCAGTGTCGACCAGAAAGCTGAATTATTAATGGCTGCTCACCCGATAAGACATGATGATAGAATTATGGGTGCTGTGATTGTTGAACGCAGCAGTAATAATGTTGTTGCCTTGCAAAACCAGTTACTGCAAAACCTGATTGCCATTACGGTCATCGTCTTTGCGCTGGTTGCTGCAGCCCTGATGACCTTCGCCTGGAGACTAACACGGCGCATCCGGCGCCTCAGTAAAGCCAGTGGACATGCCATTAACCCGGAAGGTCGTTTACGTGTTGAACATGATCTGCCTGATACCCGGGCAGGTGATGAGATCGGTGATCTGTCACGCAGCATTTCGGGCATGCTGGTTCGTCTATCACACTATACTTCCTATCTTGAGCGCATGCCGGACACCCTTGCACATGAACTCAACAACCCGCTTAATGTTGTGAATTCATCTCTCGAAAACCTGGGCACACAACATCCCGATATCGAACAAAGCAAATATATGACGCGTGCCAGAAACGGGGTCAACAGACTGGGTTCGTTGCTCGCCAGCCTGACAGAAGCAGGCAACCTGGAAGAGGCGCTCAAGACGGAACACCATGAGAAATTTAACCTCAACGAAATGCTGGCGATGTTCATCGAGGGTTACCAGGAAAGTCATCCTTTATTTAAACAGGGGTTCATCACTCAGCTTCCTGATCACCAGGTTATTCTTGAGGGAAGCCCTGACCACATTGCGCAAATGATGGACAAGTTACTGGATAATGCGATGGATTTCTGTGTGCCTGCGCAACCAATATCATTGTCTCTCAGTATCTGGCATCAGCATGCCATTATAAAAGTGATGAATATTGGAAAAACATTCCCTGCTGGCATGCAGGAAAGACTTTTTGACCCCATGATCTCGCTGCGTCATACCGGCGACAGTCGCTCTCACCTGGGAATGGGACTGCACATCGTAAGGCTGATTGCCAATGCTCATGGCGGCACAGTTGCGGCAAGAAATAATGAGGCAGGCAACGGGGTGGTATTCGAAATCAAGTTACCGTTGGCTTAAAAAGGCTTGTATTAGGTATTACGGGTTACGTAAAACCATAAAACGTAAAACCTAAATCGTTTATTTTGTTGCGCTACTAATATCCCAATGGACGGTACAGTCAAGGATAGACAGGACTGATATCAGATCATTCCGACTGCCACCACTTAATACTTCAACAGGTTTCTTGTTGTCGAGGTGGCGGTTTTTTTGCTTAACCCAGAATAGGGCCATTTGTGGGTTTGTCGGGTATGTTGTTCTAAGAGCATCGCTGATGTGCGCCAATATGGAGACTCTGGTCTGTATTTCCTTATCATCTGGGAAGGGGATATTTTCACGATGCTGCCGTAAAGTGCGAGTTTTTGTCCCTTCAGGGAAGCCGAGAACCCGTATCTGTTGCTCCGCATCCAAACCAAATTGATCGAGCATACGAATGATGCTGCGCGTAAGTTGAAGCTTCTCTTCCTGTTCTATTTCATTCATAACAGATAACCATATTGGGCGCGCCATTATATCTGACTTTATTGATCGGGTATAATCACCCGCATTATATGAAGGGATAAATATTTGGAACACATCCATGAAATACATTGACCAAATTCCACTAACAATGCTGATAGTCGTAGCCGTAACGCTTGGCCTGGCCCCATTTTCACCACAACCGCACGTAGTGGAGAAACTGGCTATGCTTTTCAACGGCACGCTGTCCAAACCCATTGATATCTTTGACCTGCTGCTGCACGGTACACCGTGGGTTTTGCTTGCAATTAAGCTATTGCGACTAGCTGTGCTTCAGATGAAAGGAACAGATTGAAAATAGTACGGTTTACGTAAAACATAAATCGTAAAACGACTATTTCTCATCAAGCAAGCCTGTGATAGTTCCCAGCACACCTTCGAAATCCGGGTAGGTCAGTTGATAAGAGGGGATTTTTCTTGCCAGGCTGACAGTAGCTGGAAAACCGTCTCCCGCTAAATTCCGCGCATTGACCAGGCATGACATTAATGCCATTCCTGTTTGTGCGGCAGAAAGTTTTTCCAGACTAAATTCGGCGTCGGCTCTGTAGTGGGGGAAAAAGACCATATCCACCTCCGGCTCAACGGTTTTGTTGTCCGCTCGTACCAGTCTTGGCGGCACAAGCATGGCTATAGGCCCTGCAACAATGGATTCGTCATCCTTATTCTCGCCGAGCAAATCATCAATAATCTCGCGTGCGCCATATTTGACATTCAGCGGACGTCCGAAACACATCGCCTGTCGTGATTCCAGCGGCAGATAAACAAGCTCATCCGTAAGATAATCAAAGCCGTTGGATAACAACCAAGCCGACAATGTCGTTTTGCCATGGCCGGATTGTGCCGGCAAGATTATCCCTTTACCTTTCCAGCTCAGGCAGGCAGCGTGAAACAATAAACCACTGGAACATTTGTCTGCCAGGTTATAAATACTGGTATCCATCAAAGAGTTCGCCAGGGCGGACAGAGAATCCCCTTTGTATATCTGTTTCTCGTCCCGCGTCAGGCGATATTCCTCATCCCTGTCCTGAGAAATCTCGAGACGTGCATGAGGAGGATTGATTCCTTTTTCTGGTACACCCTTGAACAGCATATTAACCAGGTCAGAGGTTTCATCACTGTGCGTGATGATTTCAATACTACTGTCACCAAAACTTAAATTACGCGTTGGCATCAGGCGAGGGTTACCGCATCATTTTTAGCCAGGCTATTCAGCGTATCCAGAATATCCTGGCGAAGGCCGTCATCATCACTTGGGTAGGCCTCCTGGATCATAGTAATAATATCTTCGACGGTCTGCTCACCATTACAGAGCTGCCAGATGACAGATGCCGACTTGTTGATATAGAGCGTTTTATTATTGGTCGGGTTATATAACAACACCTCATCATCCAGTTCTTCCATATGACAGGATTCGTTTCTAATGGGTTTGTCATCCAGTTTTATTTCAGCCATAGTGCACCATTGTTGAATACGTTCTCATGAGGCATCATTATTGTAGTTTGTGGCTGAGATCACACGAGCCATCAGCAACACAGTCGAGCGCGACTATATATCACAATCCCCCCTGTTATCATAATCCGAACTGTAAAATCCCATGTTAGATACCCCCATTAAACCTCTGCTAAACATCTCTGATCTGACTGTCGCGATTGAAGACCGGATACTCTGCAGGTCTTTATCGGTGAACATGTCAGCAGGTGAAAGCTGGTCTATCCTGGGGCCCAATGGCTCGGGTAAAACGACTCTGCTGGAGACTATTGCGGGCCTGCGCCCTGCCTGCTCAGGTGAAGTTCTCATTGAAGGAGAAAGCGTCTCCTCCCGTAGCCCACGGCAACTGGCCTTACAGCGCAGTATATTATTTCAGAAGATGGATGATGCCTTTCCTGCGACTGTTCTGGAAACCGTGTTGTCCGGACGTCACCCGCACATTCCGTACTGGCAAACTGAGACTGGTGCAGACTACGACATTGCCCGCCAGGCACTGGACAAGGTCGATCTTGCTGGATTTGAGGAACGTGACATCAACAGCCTTTCCGGGGGTGAACGTCAAAGGGTCTCGATTGCTGCCTGCCTGGCACAGGACACACCCATCAGATTATTCGATGAACCCACCAATCACCTGGATCTAAAACACCAGAATACAATTCTGCAACTAATATCAGATAAAGATCAGCATCTTAACCTGCTTGTTCTGCAGGATATT
This sequence comes from Gammaproteobacteria bacterium, assembly GCA_030597275.1. Taxonomy (GTDB): domain Bacteria; phylum Pseudomonadota; class Gammaproteobacteria; order BMS3Bbin11; family BMS3Bbin11; genus BMS3Bbin11. The sequence goes on along the minus strand of JAUVSB010000062.1, from coordinate 2,062 downwards.
AATCAGGCATGGCGCTACACAAGTCATACCCTGTTAGTGTACCCGGATGGGTCTACTGAAACTGGCACCGTAGAAAATATACTGACCACAGAAAAACTCGGCATTTTGTATAGCTGCACATTAAAAATGATCGAGGATGGTAAGGACCGGCTGTTCGTCCATACAGATCCAGCAACATGAATAGAACTACCCTAAAAAAATATAAGTCACTCTTCGGCTTTTCTTCTTCTGTCTGCTAAACTTTCTTCATGGATACCGGCACTTACAGCGCCGAACACCTGACTAATCTCCGGCTTAAATCGACCTTGGGCGTTGCCGTCATCGCCCTTATATTTCTGACACCCTTTGCCATCAACCATTTTATTCAGGCACGTTATCTGCTGGGTGCTGGCTCAATGGCTATCGTTGTGTTATGTGCCATCAATGCATGGAACTGTTTTTACCAGCGTTATCATGAGCCATTGATCTTCTGGGGCCTGATACCTGCAGTCATCCTGTTTCTGGTTCTGGCTTTACGAGAACAGGGTGTCATTATTACCTACTGGTGTTATCCCGCAGTAGTCTCATTCTATTTTATGCTGCATAAACGCCAGGCCTTAATAGCCAATGTCATTTTCCTGGCGATTGTATTCCCCCAGACCTGGGTTTTGCTTGAACCCACATTCATGTTGCGTTTCATGGTCACACTACTCAGTGTTAGTGCCTTTTCAGCCATATTTGTACATATAATTGATAAGCAGCAAAAAGTCTTAGAACAACATGTCATTACTGACCCACTTACCGGCTTGTTCAACAGGATACTGCTGAATGATATACTTGAGCAGACAGTTCATCAAAATGGCCGCACTGCAATCCCAATGACTCTAATTGAGTTCGATGTTGATCATTTTAAGGTCATTAATGACACCCTGGGACATGCTGACGGTGACAGGGTTCTACGTGGCATTGGGGAGTTTTTTAAAACACGGGTTCGACGTGCTGATAAAGTCTTCCGTATAGGTGGTGAGGAATTCCTGATTCTTTTGTACGATACCGATGCTGAAGCTGGCAAACGGCTTGCGACAGAATTGTGCCACGCGATAGCCACGCTTGCTCTTCTTCCCTACAGCACAGTAACAGTCAGTGCTGGTGTTGCAACACTAGAACCCGGCGAACATTGGGAAGAGTGGATGAAACGCTGCGATGAAAACCTCTACCAGGCGAAAAAGGACGGACGCAACCGGGTCGCAGCCTGACGAACATTCAACAAGGCTAAAGATATTCCACAATTTTTTGCCATTGTTTCAACTTTTCATCATAGTTCATGGCTGCATATGCCGGACTGCTTGATGGCAGACGATGGTAGATCAGTTCAGGATATTTACGATCTACTAAACTTGAGACATGTTTTTTATACAATTTTTCAGCAGTGCTGCCATTGAAAAAAACAGCTCTAATAGTCTTATACTCGGCAAATAATTTCTCAAAATCATTGGCACTTTCAGATTTTGACTCAATATTTGAGTCGAGACTGCCAGAACGCTTACATGCTTTAAGGACATCCCATACAGCAACTCCGCTGGCATTAATTAAGGAACATGACTCCGCATAAGTCTTGCTCTTGTCGATGTTTAACAACTCGTTGATAATGGGCCAGAAGGCATTTCTAGGATGTGCGTAATACTGCTGTTTCTGCAACGAGGCTATTCCCGGCATTGAACCAAGAATTAATACCCTGCAGTTACCTTTAATTACTGCTTCGAAACCGGTGAGCAAGGTCATTAAAAGCTCATCATGAATCGCGTACCAACCTGAGGCCTGCAAATATGTGCCGCTTCTCAGGCTGATAGAAATTGCGAAATGAGGGACTGCGAACACACTCACCTGTATACGGACTGCTACCTTTCAGCATGTAATGTTTATTATCAAACCAGGGCATGGAATAACGTTCATAAGGAAAAGCCTGAAAGCCAGCATAGGGATGGAAAGTATTGCCACACCACTCCCATGCCTGACCTGTCGAAGCAAATAGTGCTGTATCAGTTTTCATTGCGGCCTCCCATTCAAACTCATGCGGCAGTCG
>JAUVSB010000070.1 GCA_030597275.1 Gammaproteobacteria bacterium | reverse complement strand
GTTGTGGGTGCACCGGCCAAGCGCCAGGCTGTCACCAACCCTGCTAATACCCTGTATGCCATCAAGCGACTGATCGGTCGCAAGTTTGATGAAGATGTCGTGCAGCGTGATATCGACCTGATGCCTTACAAAATACTGAAGGCTAAAAATGGTGATGCCTGGGTTGAAGTCAATGGCAAGCAGATGGCGCCACCTGAAGTTTCCGCCCGTGTGCTGATGAAGCTGAAGGCAGATGCAGAAGCCTTCCTGGGCGAAGAAGTGACTGAAGCTGTTGTTACAGTACCTGCCTATTTTAATGACTCACAGCGTCAGGCGACCAAAGATGCAGGCAAGATTGCCGGTCTGGATGTTAAGCGCATCATCAATGAGCCGACAGCGGCAGCACTCGCATTTGGTATGGATAACAAAGAAGGTGATCGTACCGTGGCCATTTATGACCTCGGTGGTGGTACTTTTGACGTTTCCATAATCGAAATCGCAGATGTTGATGGAGAGCACCAGTTTGAAGTGTTATCCACTAACGGTGATACATTCCTGGGTGGTGAAGATTTCGATCACCGCATCATTGATTTTCTTGCAGATGAGTTCAACAAAGAGCAGGGCGTGGATCTACGTAAAGATGTAATCGCACTGCAGCGTCTGAAAGAAGCGTCTGAGAAGGCGAAAATTGAATTGTCATCCACCACGCAGACTGAAATCAACCTGCCTTATATTACAGCTGATGCCAGTGGGCCGAAGCATCTTACGGTCAAGTTGACCCGCGCCAAGCTGGAATCACTGGTGGAAGACCTGGTTAAGCGCTCGATTGATCCATGCAAGATCGCAATGAAAGATGCGGACATTAGCGCCTCTGAAATCTCCGATATCATTCTTGTCGGCGGGCAGACACGGATGCCGATGGTGCAGGAAGCGGTTAAAGATTTCTTTGGCAAAGACCCGCGCAAGGACGTTAACCCCGATGAAGCCGTGGCACTGGGTGCGGCAATTCAGGGTGGTGTACTCGGTGGTGATGTCAAAGATGTGCTGTTGCTGGATGTCACACCATTGTCTCTGGGTATTGAGACCATGGGCGGCGTGATGACCAAGCTGATTGAAAAGAATACAACGATTCCTACCAAGGCATCACAGGTATTCTCTACCGCAGAGGACAACCAGAATGCAGTGACTGTACATGTGCTGCAGGGTGAACGCGAAATTGCTTCTGGCAATAAATCACTGGGTCGTTTTGATCTGACCGATATCCCGCCTGCTGCACGTGGCATGCCGCAGATTGATGTGATTTTCGATATTGATGCCAATGGCATCATGCATGTCACAGCAAAAGATAAGGCAACGGGCAAGGAAAACAAGATTGTGATCAAGTCCAGTTCCGGCCTCAGCGATGATGAGATCGAAAAAATGGTTCGTGATGCCGAAGAGCATGCCGAAGAAGATCACCTGGCCAGAGAGCTGGTTGATGCCCGTAACCAGGGTGATGCCATGTTGCATTCGGTGCGTAAATCACTGACCGATCTGGGTGATAAAGTCGATGCTTCTGATAAGGAAAATATCGAGAAGGCGGCCACTGAGCTTGAAGAAGCGCTAAAAGGTGATGACAAGGCCGATATAGAGGCAAAAACTGAAGCACTGACGACGGCTAGCCACAAGCTTGCAGAACAGGCTTATGCCGATGCCGGTGATGCTGGTGCAGAGGCTACCGGTAGCGATCAGCCTGAAGCAACGGCCGGTGATGATGTTGTCGATGCCGAGTTTGAAGAAGTTAAGGACGACGACAAGAAGTAAGTCTATTCGTAGACAGTAAACAAAAAAGGCATGGCCGGTAACGGCTATGCCTTTTCGTTATTCAGGATGGGTACATAGAATATGTCCAAACGTGATTATTATGAGGTTCTCGGGGTACAGAAAAATGCCTCCGAGGCTGAAATAAAAAAGGCATATCGCCGCCAGGCAATGAAGCATCATCCGGATCGTAATCCGGATGATGAAGGCGCTGAAGCCAGCTTCAAGGAAGCCAAGGAAGCCTATGAAGTGCTGGCAGATGCGCAGAAGCGCTCTGCATATGATCAGTTTGGCCATGCCGGTGTTGATCCGTCTATGGGCGGCGGCCCGGGTGGGCCAGGCGGTGCAGCAGGTTTTGGGGATGCTTTCGGCGATATCTTCGGCGATATCTTCGGTGGCGGTCGCCGTTCTCAAAGACAGAGCCGCGGCAGTGACCTCAGATATAATATGGAGCTGAGTCTTGAAGATGCAGTAAACGGTACTGAGGTACAGATTCGTGTACCGGTTATGTCGACCTGTGAAACCTGTAATGGCAGCGGTGCGAAAGCAGGCAGCACGCCGAAAACATGTACTACCTGTGGCGGTCACGGCGAAGTACGCATGCAACAGGGGTTTTTCTCTGTGCAGCAAACCTGCCCGCAGTGTCGCGGCAGTGGAAAAATTATTACTGACCCCTGTACAGACTGTCACGGTGTAGGGCGAATCAAAAAACAGAAAACTCTGTCTGTAAAAATACCGGCAGGCGTTGATGAAGGTGATCAGGTCAGGCTTGCCGGAGAAGGTGAGGCCGCACCGCACGGTGGTGTTGCTGGTGATCTGTATGTTGCGGTACACCTGAAAAAACATCCTATCTTTCAGCGTGAAGATACCCATCTTTATTGTGAGACACCTGTCAGTTTTACACTGCTGGCGCTGGGTGGGGACCTTGAGGTTCCAACACTAGATGGGCGCGCAAATCTAAAGGTTCCGGCTGGCTCACAAACCGGTAAAGTCTTCCGTTTACGCGGTAAGGGCGTTCGAAATGCCCGAGGCAGCCAGGTCGGAGATCTGTTTTGTAAGATTGTGGTAGAAACACCGGTGAACTTGAGCAAGGAACAAAAAGAGCTGCTTGAACAGCTGGATGCCAGCATGCGTGAAGGTGGCAAGCGTCATAGCCCGAAGGAAAGTTCATGGACCGATAAGATTAAGTCTTTTCTGGATGATATAGTTTCTTAAGGACACCTCTATTTATTCTGGATAGATCAGATTGCATTCATTGTGTTCATATCAAGGCAAGGATCGCACGTAATAGCTAGCTATTGCGAAGATTCTTAACGCCGAGACGGACAATTTGGGATGTAAGATGAATATTCATGGATAAATAGAGATGTCCTTGAATAATACCTCTTAACCTTTTGCCTATTCAGCTGTAGTATCGGCGGATCATTATCGGTTACCCATTGTAGGTAATATCAGGAGGATCCACGAATGCTTATCAAACCAGCTTGCCCACAAGGTAAATCCACATATTCTTCATTTTTATTCCTGCTTGGCATCGTATCCTCTAGTGCTTTTTTTACACCTGCCATAGCACTCGCTGCAGAACAATCACCTCCGGTGGCAGAGAGCGAAGAAGCAGTGGATGATCTCAAGTTTCCTGGTGAAGAAAGTGATAACAAAATCGTCTACCACTTAAATAAATCTGACGATACATACCAGCTTGCCATTTTAAACACCATTCGGAACATGCTGCGGAAACACGGTGATGATATAAATATTGTTGTTTCAGTGATGGGTTCTGGTATTCATATGCTACTTAAAGAGCCGGGGATACCGGTGATTCCAGCGATTCGCGACCAGGTAGAAAGCCTGGCTTCATATGGTGTCGAATTTCATGCCTGCGGCAATACACTGATTACCTTGCACAAGGAAGAAAAAGATGTGCTTGATTTTGCCACTGTTGTCGATGCTGGCGTTTCTGATCTGATGAAATTACAGCAACAGGGATATGCCTACATCAGCTGGTAGAACTGATAAAACTAATAAAAATAAGTAAGGAGAAATTATGCTTGAAACACTGACAGAAGTGACCGGCAAAATATCTGGCCTGTTATGGGGTAGTCCCATTACATTACTGCTACTGCTGGGTACGGGACTCTATCTGACTATCAGACTGAGATTTGTTCAGTTGGCTGGATTCAAACATTCCTTTCAGCTGATTGCTGGCAAGTATGATCATCCCGATGATAGTGGTGAAGTCTCCCACTTTCAGGCATTGGCAACGGCTCTTTCTGCAACCATCGGGACTGGCAATATTGCCGGTGTCGCTACGGCAATCTCTCTCGGCGGGCCGGGCGCCCTGTTCTGGATGTGGGTGACTGCTTTTATCGGTATGGCAACCAAATTTACAGAATGTACCCTGTCACTAAAGTTCCGTGAAATTGACGAAAATGGCAATATAGCCGGTGGCCCGATGTATACGCTGCTGCATGGCCTGAAAATGAAAAAAACAGCAATGGCCTTTGCATTTTTTGCCCTGGTTGCCTCTTTTGGTATTGGCAATATGGTTCAGGCAAACTCTGTTGTCGATGGCCTGGCATATCTCCACCCGGAGGCAAGAAATTATTCCTGGGTTATTGGACTGGTAATGGCAGTGATGGTGGGTCTGGTCATCCTCGGGGGAGTCAAGCGTATCGCCAGGGTTGCCAGTACGATAGTTCCCTTTATGGCATTAATGTATGTCGCAGCAGCGATGATTGTCTTGTTCAACAATATGGATGCCCTTCCTTCTGCTTTATCTACAATATTTAACCACGCACTAAACCCCTGGTCTGTCGGTGGCGCGGTGGTCGGTGAAGCAATACGCTGGGGTGTTGCCCGTGGTCTGTTTTCCAATGAAGCAGGCTTAGGTTCTGCGCCGATTGCTCATGCAGCAGCAAAAACAAATGAACCTGTAAGAGAAGGCCTGGTCGCGATGATGGGACCCTTCATTGATACACTTATAGTGTGTAGCATGACAGGGCTGGTTATCATTGTTACCGGTAGTTATATAGACCGTCCTGATGAGCTGGTAGGTGCGGCTTTAACCGCCGCCGCCTTTAGCAGTGAGCTTGGTGATGGTGGGGCAGCTGTTGTTGGTTTAGGCCTAACCCTGTTTGCCTTTTCAACCATTATTGCCTGGTCTTATTATGGTGATCGCTCGGCAAAGTTTTTATTTGGTGAGAATGCTGTAATGCCTTATCGGGTGATTTATACCCTTGCCGTTGTCGTCGGCGCTGCAGTGCCTCTGCAGCTGGTCTGGAATATCGCGGACATTACCAATTTGTTAATGGCCTTGCCTAATCTGCTTAGTCTAATTCTTCTCGCTGCATTGGTACGCAAATTACAGAAGAAATATTTTATCTCTCATCGTTCTGGAAACTAATTAAGCTTTTTACGATCACACTGATGATAAATTCTGCTTTACTGAATAATGCTGAAATAGATGCGACGGTTCGTGTTGCCCTTGATGAAGATATCGGTGCTGGCGATCTCACTGCCAGCCTGCTGAGTGATGAGCAGACAAGTGCTAAGCTGATTTGCCGTGATAATGCCATAATCAGTGGTCGCCCCTGGTTTGATCGCTGCTTTCATTTTCTTGATGAGTCTGTATCCATAAACTGGCTGCTAGATGAAGGCGCACAGGCCCAGAGCAATGATGTAGTTTGTCAGATTCAGGGCCCGGCCCGTGCGATACTGACGGCAGAGCGCACTGCATTAAACTTCCTGCAAACGCTGTCAGCGGTGGCAACAACCACAAAAACCTATGTTGATGCCGTGCAGGGGACCGGATGCAGAATACTGGATACCCGGAAAACACTGCCTGGTCTGCGCAAGGCAGAGAAGTATGCGGTCAGCTGCGGAGGAGGCCATAACCATCGTATCGGTTTGTATGATGCAATATTAATAAAAGAAAACCATATTCATGCGGCTGGCTCAGTATGTCGGGCATTGGAACTGGCAAGAAAAGTTGTCGAGGATGATGTGTTGGTTGAGATTGAGGTTGAAAGCCTGGATCAGCTGAGCCAGGCGATAGAATGCGGAGCGAAGAGGGTGTTGTTAGATAATTTCTCCCTTAGTGCCCTTCCAGAGGCGGTCAAAATGGCGGGTAAGACGGTAGAAACGGAAGTTTCTGGCAATATTACACTGGACAATATCAAAAGTGTTGCTGCTTGTGGGGTTAATTATGTGTCAATTGGCGCACTTACAAAAAATGTACAGGCTGTTGATTTTTCGCTTTTATTTACAAGTTAAAACATAAGCTTATTGCGAATACTTCAATAAGAATCAAAGCATTATAGCTCTTACTGGTTATCAGGGTTTACCCTGAGTCATTCCAGAATTACAATTAGGTCACTTGACTATATTAGAAAATCATTATATTATATTTCAGCGATATAGCTTCGCTGTGAGGTTACGGTTGAAATCAGCAGTGTGTATACTGCGCTGTCCTTCATCCTCTATATCAAATTAAACTATTTTAGGAGATTTACGAATGAAATTAGTACAGATTGTATCAATCGCTGCTCTGATGAGCATGTCTGCCGCTTCTTCTGCTTTCTGGGGCAACGGTTATGACAATAATTCTGGTTATGGCAACGGTTCTGGCTATGGTTCTGGCGACGGTTATGGCCGTGGTGATGGTTCCGGTTACGGTTCAGGCTATGGCGACACACGTGGTCGTGGTGACGCTCGTGGTGACGGCGACATGGACGGCGACGTAGATGGCGAATTCAACATGAGCTTCAAAGGTAAAGGCCGTGGACGTGGACGTGGTACTGGCCGTGGTTATGGTTCTGGTTATGGTTCTGGTTATGGCGACGGTTATGGCCGTGGCAACCAAAACTACCGTGGCGACTACCGTGGCAACTACTACGGCGGCAACTCTTACGGTTCAGGCCCTTACGGTTATGCTCCTCAGATGATGCAGGCTCCTGTAGCTCCAGCTACTGCTTCTGCTTCTGCTACAGCTGCTCCAGCCCGTCCTGACTTTGCTGCTATGGACGCTGCTCGTAAAGCTGAAATGACTAAGCGTCACGAAGCATTTGTTAAGCGTCAGGAAGCTATGCGCGCTCAAGAGCAGAAAGCATATGACGAGTTCATGAAGAACTCTGCAGCTGCTGCTAAAGCTCCTGCTGCTAAAGCACCTGCTGCCAAGTAAGAACACTCAAGGTTCTTAATGCAGTAGGCCTGTGTGGGTTCGCCCACACAGGCCTTTTTTTTAGACACTCACTGAGGGAATATCATGAAAGGCATCGTAGCGCGTAGCACATTGACCCGTTATTTGTCCTTCAGCGAGAAGGATACCAAACCGGATCGTCTTAAGGGACTAAGTGATGGCGCGAATGGTTTTCCACCTGCCAGCACTACTGAATTTTCACCCTATGAACTGGAGCGCCTCGGCCAGGCTCGTGC
>JAUVSB010000030.1 GCA_030597275.1 Gammaproteobacteria bacterium | reverse complement strand
GGTGCTGATGCTGGTGCTGCTTTTGGCGGCGGTGGCGGTGGTGCTTCAGGCTCTCTGTTCGGAAGTCAGGGCTCTGCCAATTTTCTTTCTCGTACTACTGCAATACTGGCTACAATCTTCTTTCTTACCAGTCTTTCGCTGACCTATCTTTATAGTAAAACTGCAAAACCAACCAGTGTCACTGAAGCTGTAATGCAGGAAATGAAAGAGCCCGTACCAGCGAAAACAGAAGAGATGCCATTGCTACCAAAAACTGAACTCGATGGCTTAAAGAATGATATCCCTGCAATGCCAGATGATAGTATTCAAAAAACAAATGTTGGGGATGAAACATCTTCCTTAAATATCCCGGCAGTTCCCGGTGTTGCGGGCGATACTGAGCCGGAGAGTAAAGAATAAGCATTGCCGAAGTGGTGAAATTGGTAGACACGCCGTCTTGAGGGGGCGGTGGCGCAAGCCATGCCGGTTCGAGTCCGGCCTTCGGCACCATTTATAAAGGGTTAAAGGCAAATATGCCTGACCCAGCTGAAAAATTCTTTTTACAGCAATAAAAAATACTTGTGCTATCTTTCTTGCACTTATTGTAAGTCATTGATTAATAATAATTATTTTGTCTTGCTCTGGCTTGACACAAGACTTGATGCAACCTAGACTGAGCGCTTCGCATTTTCTAGCGGCGAAGAGAATGGAGGGTAGAGCTCTTTGCCACCTGGCAGAGCCAAAAATATAAAATGACCATGCTTGAGAACTATATACCGATTCTGGTGTTCATTGCCGTAGGCTTTATGTTTGGTGCAATGCTTATCATATTTGGCAAGATTTTCAGCATGTTACTGAAAGTTGATCGTCCGAATCCCGTCAAACTATCTCCATTCGAATGTGGTTTTGATGAATTTGAAGACGCGCGGATGAAATTTGACGTGCGTTATTATCTGGTAGCCATCCTGTTTATTATTTTTGACCTTGAAATTGCCTTTCTTTTCCCCTGGGCAATCGTTCTGCAGGAAGAATCAGTCGGTATGTTCGGTTTTGTCTCCATGATGATTTTTCTTGGCATACTGGTTATCGGATTCATCTATGAGTGGATGAAAGGAGCGCTGGAATGGGAGTAACTAATAGCGCAACAGAGAATGGTACGGCAGATCAGGGATGGGCAGTCACTACTGCTGATAGCCTGATTAACTGGGCACGTACCGGCTCCATGTGGCCTGTAACCTTCGGGCTGGCCTGCTGTGCTGTTGAAATGATGCAGGCGGGCGCATCACGTTATGATCTTGATCGCTTCGGTATCATGTTCCGTCCCAGCCCCAGGCAATCAGATGTGATGATTGTTGCCGGTACTCTGACCAACAAAATGGCGGCACCTTTGCGTAAGGTCTATGACCAGATGGCAGAGCCGCGTTGGGTCATTTCAATGGGTTCATGCGCCAATGGCGGTGGTTATTATCACTATTCCTATTCTGTTGTTCGTGGCTGTGACCGTATTGTCCCTGTGGATATTTATGTGCCAGGTTGCCCCCCCACAGCAGAAGCCTTGCTCTACGGCATCCTGCAGTTACAGAAAAAAATTCGCACAACCAATACTATAGCCCGCCTCTGACAGATGACAAATATCGAAAGACTACAGACGCTGCAAAGGCGCATCGGAGAAGCAGCGGGCGACGCAGTAAATGCTTCTTCTATTGAATTGGGTGAATTGACTGTCGATCTGAACGTTGATGCATTACATGAAATCTGTAAGAAATTACTTTCTGGTGAAAACTTTGCTTTTGATACCCTGATCGATGTATGTGGTGTCGATTACCTGACTTATCGTCAGGAAGCTGGCGAACAGTGGCAAAAACCACGTTTTGCTGTTGTTTATCATTTGCTATCGACTTCCCGTAACCAGCGTCTGCGTCTGCGCGTTTTCGTTGACGAATCATCTCCAATGGTCGACTCGGTGATAGATATATGGAAGTCAGCTGACTGGTTCGAGCGAGAGGCTTTTGATCTTTTCGGTATTCTTTTCAAAGGCCATCCGGATTTACGACGCATTCTTACCGATTACGGTTTCGTCGGGCATCCGTTCCGTAAGGATTTTCCGATGTCTGGCCATGTAGAAATGCGCTATGACGAAGAGAAAGGCAGGGTTGTATACCAGCCTGTTTCTATAGAACCACGTGTTCTGGTACCCCGCGTAATAAGGGAAGAGGGTTACGGTGGCTGAATTACATAACTACACACTGAATTTTGGCCCGCAGCACCCTGCTGCGCATGGTGTATTACGCCTGGTTCTTGAAATGGACGGCGAGGTCATTACTCGCGCAGATCCACATATAGGCCTGTTGCATCGTGCAACGGAAAAATTAGCTGAGTCGAAGCCATACAATCAAAGTATTGGCTACATGGACAGGCTGGATTATGTATCCATGATGTCGAACGAGCATGCCTATGTGCTGGCAATAGAAAAAATGCTGGGTGTAGACGTGCCCTTGCGTGCGCAATACATTCGCGTCATGTTTGATGAAATTACGCGTATCCTGAATCATCTTTTATGGCTTGCAGGCCATGGTCTGGATATCGGTGCAATGACCATGTTTCTCTATTGCTTCCGGGAACGCGAAGACCTGATGGACGTCTACGAGGCGGTTTCCGGTGCCCGTTTGCACGCGACGTATTATCGTCCTGGCGGGGTCTACCGTGATCTTCCGGACCGCATGCCGCAGTATGAAGCCTCAAAATGGCATAATCAGAAAGATGTCGATCGCATGAACGAGAACCGCCAGGGTTCTTTACTCGACTTCATCTGGGATTTTACTGAACGCTTTCCTGCACATGTCGATGAATATGAAACACTGTTAACCGACAACCGTATCTGGAAACAGCGTACCGTTGATATCGGCATAGTGTCACCGGAGCGGGCAAAAAATCTGGGCTTTACCGGGCCTATGCTTCGTGGCTCGGGCGTTGAATGGGATCTGCGTAAGAAACAGCCTTATGAAGTCTATGACCGCCTGGATTTTGACATACCTGTCGGCACTAATGGCGACACCTATGATCGCTATCTGGTGCGCATGGAGGAATTCCGTCAGTCCAATCGCATTATTCGCCAGTGTGTTGAATGGTTACGTAACAACCATGGCGCGGTAATGGTGGAAGATCATAAAATTGTACCGCCAAATCGTGAAAGCATGAAGCACGACATGGAAGCCTTGATCCATCACTTTAAATTATTTACCGAAGGTTTCTGTGTGCCAGAAGGTCAGGCATACGCTGCGGTGGAACACCCTAAAGGTGAGTTTGGTATTTACCTGGTTTCAGATGGGGCCAACAAGCCATACAGGGTAAAGATTCGCGCCCCGGGTTTTGCTCATTTGTCTGCCCTGGATGAAATGTCCAATGGCCACATGCTGGCTGATGTTGTGGCAATCATTGGAACCCAGGATATTGTTTTCGGGGAAGTAGATCGATGACCGAAATGACATTAACTGATGGCATCCTTGCCGAGATCAAAAAAGAACTGGATAAGTATCCAGCCGACCGCAAGCAGTCAGCTGTGATGGCCGCTTTGCGTATCGTTCAGGACGAGTTTCGCTGGGTGAGCAAGGAAATTATGCAGGAGATCGCTGATTTTCTTGAGATGCCTGCTATTCATGTTTACGAAGTGGCCACCTTTTATTCAATGTATGAGCACAAGGATGTTGGTCAACATAAACTCTGTGTTTGTAGCAATATTTCGTGTCAGTTGCGCGGTGCAAAAGAAGTACTGGATCACCTGAAACTGAAAACAGGGATAGGGCCGGGTGAAACCACGGCGGATGGTCGTATTAGCATCAAGGAAGTCGAATGCCTGGGTGCCTGTGGTGGTGCACCAATGATGCAGGTTAATAAAGAATATTACGAAAATCTGACACCTGAGAGCATAGATAAAATACTCGAGGGGCTGGACTGAGACATGATCGATGAAACCAAGCTAAATCTCGTCTGTTTCCGTACCCTTGGCAAGGATGAGCCCTGGAGTCTGAAGACCTATCTTGAGGTCGGTGGCTACTCAGCGCTGAAAAAGATACTTAAAGAGCAAACCCCTGCTGAAGAAATTATCGAAGAAATCAAGGCCTCAGGTTTGCGTGGTCGTGGTGGCGCCGGTTTCCCAACCGGGCTGAAATGGAGTTTCATGCCAAGAACGGCTCCTGGTCAGAAATACATAGTATGCAATTCAGATGAAGGTGAACCCGGCACTTTCAAAGACCGTGATATTTTACGCTATAACCCACACCAGTTAATAGAAGGCATGATCATTGCCGGTTATTGCATCGGCGCATCTATAGGTTACAACTATATACGCGGTGAATTCTGGGAGCCGTATGAACGTTTCGAAGCGGCACTCGCGGAAGCCAGGGAAGCGGGTTTACTCGGTGCAGACATCCAGGGCACCGGTTTTGATTTTGATTTGCACTCACATCTTGGTGCGGGTGCCTACATCTGCGGTGAGGAAACAGCACTACTTGAATCACTGGAAGGTAAAAAGGGGCAGCCAAGATTCAAACCGCCGTTTCCTGCTGGTTTCGGTCTCTATGGAAAACCGACAACCATTAATAATACAGAAACCCTGGCTTCAGTGCCTGTAATACTTGAGAAGGGCGGCAGCTGGTTTGCTGAATTGGGTAAACCCAATAATGGTGGCACAAAACTGTTTTCTGTATCCGGTCATGTCAATAAACCGGGTAATTATGAAGTTCCTATGGGAACGCCGTTTAAAGACTTACTGGAACTGGCCGGTGGTGTGCGCGAAGGCCATACTCTAAAAGCCGTTATACCAGGCGGTTCATCAGTCCCGGTTCTGCATGGTGATGTCATGATGGAACTGGATATGGATTATGATTCAATTTCCGGCGCCGGTTCCATGCTAGGAGCAGGTTCTGTCATCGTCATGGATGAAACCACGGATATGGTTGAAACACTGGAGCGCCTTTCCTATTTCTATCATGAAGAATCCTGCGGTCAATGTACGCCATGCAGGGAAGGGACGGGCTGGCTATATCGGGTGATACACCGTATCAATTCTGGTGCAGGAAAAATTGAGGATCTTGATCTGCTGGCTGACATGGCCAATAACATACAGGGCCGTACAATCTGTGCCCTGGGTGATGCGGCGGCAATGCCGGTAGCAAGTTTTATCACGCAATTCAGAAGCGAATTTGAAGCAAAAATTAATATTAATCGCAAAGCAACTGCCTGAAAGATACAGACAAAAACGACTAGACATGGCAACAATAGAAATTAACGGACAAAAGATAGAAGCAGAAGCAGGTTCGATGTTGATCAGGGCAGCTGATGCAGCGGGTATCTATATCCCGCGATTCTGCTATCACGACAAGTTGTCCATTGCGGCAAACTGCCGCATGTGCCTGGTCGAAGTTGAAAATGCACCAAAGCCGCTGCCCGCCTGTGCCACTCCAATTACAGATGGCATGAAGGTAGAAACACAGTCTGAACAGGCGCGTGCTGCACAGAAAAGTACCATGGAATTTCTGCTCATCAATCACCCGCTGGATTGCCCTATCTGTGATCAGGGCGGTGAATGCGAGCTACAGGATCTGGCCGTTGGTTATGGCAAAGATATTTCGCGTTTCTCCGAAGGAAAGCGTGTTGTATTTGATAAGAATATAGGCTCACTGATCTCCACAGACATGACACGCTGTATTCAGTGTACCCGTTGTGTGCGTTTTGGCCAGGAGATAGCGGGCATTATGGAACTGGGCATGGTAAATCGTGGCGAGCACAGTGAGATTATGACCTTTATGGGACAGGCCGTCTGCTCTGAGGTGTCAGGTAATGTCATTGATCTGTGTCCGGTAGGTGCACTGACCTCCAAACCGTTCCGTTTCAAGGCGCGCAGCTGGGAAATGCAGAACCACGATGGTGTAGCTGTTCATGACACCGTCGGTTCAAATACCATAGTCCAGACATTACGTGGTGAAGTATTACGTGTGTTACCACGTAATAATGAGGCGATAAACGAGGAATGGCTATCAGACCGTGACCGTTTTAGTTACACAGCGAACAATTCTGAACAGCGTTTGACTACGCCCATGCTGAAGATCAACGGCGAATGGAAGGAGACGGACTGGCAGACAGCGCTGGATAACGTCTCGAGTAAGCTGAAGAAGATTGTAGACGAATATGGTGCCGACAGTGTTGGCACACTGGCCTCACCGACATCCACTCTGGAAGAATTCTCCCTACTGGCAAAACTGATGCGTGGATTGGGTAGCCAGAATATGGATTACCGACTGCGACAGCAGGATTTCAGGGCCGATGGTATGATGTCTGCACCACTGCTGGGCGACAGCATCGCTAGCCTTGAACAGGCCAAAGCTGTATTGCTGATAGGAAGTAATATCCGTAAGGAGCAGCCGCTATTGGCAACGCGTCTACGTAAGGCAGCAGGAAATGGCGGCAGTATCAGTGCTATCAACAGTACCAAATTTGATTTTGCCTTCCCCCTGCAGGCCAATATTGCAGTTTCCCCGTCATTGTTATTGGCAACACTGGCTCGACTTGCAGTGATAGTTGCACAGAAAAAGCAGGCATCTATCAATGAAACAGTAGCAGAACTTGCTGAAACGTGTGATGCAAGCAAGGAATTAGAGGAATTAGCAGAAAGTCTTATTGAAGCAGGCAGCGACGGACAGATAATTGTCGGTTCGATGGCGCAAATGGATGCCAATTACTCTCTTTTAGTAGCGCTGGCTAAAATTATTGGGGATATTACCGAAGTCAAAACCGGCAGGCTGGAAGAGGGCAATGCCGTAGCGGCCTGGCAGGCGTCGTTTCTGCCATTCTCAGTTGAAGATAAGAGCAAAACCGGTAAGAACACCGCAGAGATGCTGAGCCCGGCCTTGAAAGCCTGTTTGTTATTTAATATTGAACCCTCGTTAGATTGCATAGCTGGCAAGTTAGCGGTAGATGCCTTACGTGAAACCGGTGTGGTCATTCACATTGGCAGTTACCGCAATGAAGAAATCGAAGAACTTGCCCATATCATGCTGCCATTGGCTACTGCTACAGAGAGCGATGGAACGCATGTAAATTGTGTAGGCAATAATCAAAGCTGGAAAGCCGCAATTCATCCAAAAGGTGATGCGAGACCAGGCTGGAAAATAATACGTGTACTGGCAAATTATCTGGACCTGGAAGGGTTTGACTATACAACAAGTGAATCTATTCGAGATGAAATCAGCAGATTAACAAAAGCATCAGGCAGTTCGGATTTGAGTGCACCTGTTCAGATAGAAGAAAACATGTTGGCGTGTATCTCTCATCTTTCTTTGTATCGTGTCGATCCTGTTACGCGCCACTCACAGCCATTGCAACAAACACTGGATAATCCGCCAGCAGCAGCGGGTATGCACCCGGACACACTGGCATCTATGAAAATTGAAGATGGAAACTCAATAGAACTGGTAAATGGTGATGGAAAAATTGACATCAGCGTCTACGCCAGTGCTTCAATTCCACTGAACTGCGTATTGTTGCCAACTGCAATGCAGGAAACCGCCGCATTGGGCAATGCAAACTGGTTAGAGGTAAAGTCCAGTGCCTGAATGGATACTCTATTTACTTGATTTTTTACCAGAATGGGACTGGCTGCATGTTCTGTTAATTTCCCTCATCAAGGTGGTGGCAATCTTCTTGCCATTGGTCGCCGCAGTCGCCTATTTGCCCTACGCGGAACGTAAGATAATAGGTTATATGCAGATCCGTATCGGGCCGAATCGGGTAGGTCCCAGGGGATGGCTGCAACCGATTGCAGATGCGCTGAAGCTGATTCTTAAAGAAATCATCGTACCGACTAAATCAAATAAATATCTGTTTATACTGGCGCCAATTCTGGCAATTGGACCGGCATTTGCCGTCTGGTCAGTCATTCCCTTTACCGATACCCTGGTACTGGCCGATATCAATGCAGGTTTGTTATTTGTTCTTGCTATGACCTCAATTGGTGTCTATGGCATCATCATTGCCGGTTGGGCATCCAATTCCAAATATGCCTTTCTAAGCTCCATGCGCGCAGCGGCTCAAATTGTTTCCTATGAACTGGCGATGGGCTTTGCCCTGGTTACGGTGCTGATGGCAGCGGGTAGCCTGAATCTGCGTGAAATTGTTCTGGCACAGAGCGGGGGAATAACAGACTGGTACCTGTGGCCGCTATTCCCTATGTTCGTGGTGTACTTTATCTCTGGTGTTGCCGAAACTAACCGTGCACCTTTTGATGTTGCTGAAGGCGAGTCTGAAATAGTTGGGGGTTTCTCTATTGAATACTCTGGCATGACCTTTGCAGTTTTCTTCCTTGCTGAATACGCCAATATGATTTTGATTGCCGCGTTGGCATCGCTGATGTTTCTCGGTGGCTGGATGTCACCGTTCGGCGCAGCTTCAGATGTTTTAATCCTTGGGGATGGGCTCCACTGGTTATTGTTGAAGACCAGTTTTATGCTGTTCTTTTTCCTCTGGTTCAGGGCGACATTTCCGCGTTATCGTTATGACCAGATTATGCGTCTGGGCTGGAAAGTCTTTATACCACTGACAATAATCTGGATCGTTGTGATGGGTGTTGCGATGTTTCTTACACCGTGGGGATACCTGTTTCACTAGGGGTATGGAATGATGAATAAAGCCATTTTTGCCATTAAGAGTTTATTTCTGATTGAGTTATGGAAGGGTTTGGCCGTGACCGGCAGGCATCTGTTCCAGAGAAAAATTACCGTTCAGTACCCTGAAGAGAAAACACCGATGTCATTCCGTTTTCGTGGGCTGCATGCGCTGCGCCGTTACCCAAATGGTGAAGAACGCTGCATCGCCTGCAAGCTGTGTGAAGCAGTCTGTCCTGCTCTGGCAATAAAAATTGATTCTGAAGCCAGGGAAGACGGTTCACGTCGTACAACAAGATACGATATTGATTTAACCAAATGTATTTTTTGCGGTTTCTGCGAAGAGGCCTGTCCTGTCGATGCTATTGTTGAAACGCGTGAGTTTGAATATTTTGGTGAAAGCCAGGGTGATCTTTATTATACCAAGGATATGCTGCTGGCTAATGGAGATCGCATGGAAAAAAGCATTGCAAGTGATAGAAAACAGGATGCAGCATACCGTTAGCACGGGTGCAGATAAGGTTTACAAAACATTATGACATTTGAACAATTTGCATTTTACTTTCTCGCATCGGTAGCAGTAATAGCTGCTGGCCTGGTCATTACGGTACGCAACCCTGTGCGGGCCGCCATGTTCCTGATCCTGACGTTTTTCACGGTTGCAGTAATCTGGCTATTACTGGAGGCAGAATTTCTGGCCATAGTGCTAGTTCTTGTCTATGTTGGCGCTGTGATGGTGCTGTTCCTGTTTGTCGTGATGATGCTGGATATCGATGTCGACCAGCTTCGAGAGGGCTTTGCAGAATACCTGCCCATAGGTGCGACAGTGGCTGTCATCATTCTGCTGCAACTTGCCATTATTTTCACTTCTGGCCCTTTTGATATAGAACAGATGCCTGCGCCAGCGGCAGCGGCTGCTGACTACGGCAATACGCATCAGCTGGGCTTGTTGCTATACACCTATTATGTTTATCCGTTTGAGTTGGCCGCTGTTTTATTACTGCTGGCAATGGTCGCTGCAATCTCTCTGGGCTTACGCGGGCGCTCATCATCAAAAAGACAGAAGCCAGAAGAACAGGTACGGGTACGTAAGCAAGATCGCCTGCGTATAGTGAAAATGAATGCTGAGAAGCAGGATTGAGGGAAGGAGTGTAATGATCGCTTTATCTGATTATCTGATTCTAGGAGCCATACTTTTTGCATTAAGTGTGGCCGGGATCTTTTTGAACAGGAAAAATGTCATTATCCTGCTGATGTCTATCGAATTAATGCTATTGGCTGTGAATCTGAATTTTATTGCCTTTTCACATTATATGAACGACCTTGCCGGACAGGTCTTTGTGTTTTTTATTCTTACCGTGGCTGCTGCTGAATCTGCGATTGGCCTGGCGATAATTATTGTCCTGTTCAGACGCAGGCACACTATTAATATCCAGGACCTGGATAGCCTGAAGGGATAAACAGATGATGGATGATATGAAACTTGTTTATCTTGCAATCCCACTAGTCTGCCTGTTTGCTGCCTTAGTAGCGGGTTTGTTTGGGCGCCAGATAGGTCGTGCAGGTGCGCACACTATTACCGTAGCCGGTGTGGCCACAGCCTGTGCACTTTCTGTCTATGTGTATTTTGACGTGATGTCCGGCAACACATTTAATGGAACCGTTTATGTCTGGGGCATCAGTGATAATTTCCCCTTTGAAGTGGGTTTTCTTATAGATAGCCTGACTGCGACCATGATGGTTATTGTGACTTTTGTCTCGTTGATGGTGCATATCTATACTATCGGTTATATGCACGATGACCCCGGTTATCAGCGTTTCTTCAGTTATATCTCACTGTTTACTTTTGCCATGCTGATGCTGGTGATGTCGAACAACTTCCTGCAGCTGTTCTTTGGCTGGGAAGCAGTAGGTCTGATTTCATATTTGCTGATTGGCTTCTGGTATACACGGGATACTGCTATCTACGCCAACATGAAAGCCTTTCTGGTCAACCGTGTCGGTGATTTGGGTTTTCTCATAGGTATTGCGGCAATTTATGCCACCTTTGGTACGCTTGATTATCATGCCGTCTTTGCATCAGTTCCCGAAGTGCTGGGGCAAACAATAGAAATTCTTCCTGGCAGTGAGTGGAGCATTATTACCTTTATCTGCATCATGCTGTTTATCGGTGCCATGGGTAAATCAGCGCAGGTTCCACTGCATGTCTGGCTGCCC
>JAUVSB010000063.1 GCA_030597275.1 Gammaproteobacteria bacterium | reverse complement strand
TGACAGTTTCACAACGTGATCGTGAAACAGGTGAATACACGATGGAAAAAGCGCCTCTTTACCACCTGGTAGGTGATGAAGAGGAATAAGCAAATAACGGCTTGATTATTCAAGCCAGTTAACATATTTGCGTTAACTTTATTTGTGTAAAAGAAGGGACCGACATGTTTTGTGTTGGTCCTTTTTTTATCTATTTAGAGAGTGGTTTGACCACGCAGTAGATAATATTAAAAAACATTGTGTTTTTTAATGGAGATTGCTTAATGAATATTATTGAACAAACAGATGAAGAGATTTTAGAGCTGGCGCACCCGATGTGGGCTGATCTTGTCAAATACTCGAATGAAGGGAACTATGGTGCTTTCACTCGAAACTTTTCAACTGCTATGCAAATGGGTGCTAATGAAATAGAGATGGGTAAGCAGTTTGCAAGAAGCGATCTGGCGAAAAACCTGTCAACAGAATATGAATATCTTGGCATGATACGTCGCGGTGAACATGTATCGGTTCTGTATAAGCAGACAAATTCCAAGAATGGAAGTGAATGGCTGGGCAGACTGGTGTTGGGTTATGAAAATGACAAGGTAAAAATCTTTGGTGCTACGCTGTTCTAAAACAGCTTTATCTAAAACAGGCTTTTCTTTTATGTCAGATACAATACAAAACGAAAAATTCGTTGAACTAAATTATAAGGTCATCGATAAAAAAACCGGTGACGTGCTTGTTACCGTTGATTATCCTCTGGGTTATGTTCATGGTGTGAATGATGTTATGAATGAACAGGTGACTAAAGAACTGGATGGTAAAAAAGTGGGTGATATCATCGAAGTGCCGGTTGACACTAAACAGTTATATGGTGATAGAGACGAATCACTGGTATTTACCGACAACATCGAAAATGTCCCGGAAGAATATCGGGAAATTGGTATGACCATCACCATGGAAAATGAAAAAGGTGAGCCCAGAAATTTTATTGTCACTCGCTTCGATGACAATACATTAACAGTCGATGGAAATAATCCACTGTGTGGTAGAGATGTTATTTTTACGATTGAAGTTTTGACCATACGTGAAGCAACTGATGAAGAAATCGACCTTGGTGGTGCAGTAGGCGCTGACCCGGACCTAAATGAAATTCTCAAATAATTATATATTTTATCCAGACAACAGGGCCCTGGAACAGGCGATAGTCTTTTCTATAAGCTTACTTTCTGCAGAGTTAGCTGAAGATGCCAGGCTTGATGATAAAGTCACTGTAGCTGATAATTTTCTTCATACACGGGGCAATTTCGAACAGCACCGTTTCAGCTCCAATATCCTGGATAGTGCACGTGAGGCACTTGAGGCTGCTCTTACTGAAGAATATCGCGAGCAGGACCCTACAGGCTGGGCCACAACACAGAATAGTCTTGGCAATATACTTGCGGCACTAGGGCAACAGCAGAGAGATGCTGATTTATTTGAAATGGCAATTCAGTCTTTTAATAATGCACTTGAAGTATTTAACCAGGAAAAATCTCCACTAGACTGGGCATCAACACAATATAACCTGGGAACTGCCCTGCAAGCTCTGGGTCGACAACAGGGTGATGCAAAGTTATTGAAATCAGCCATAGATGCTTATACAAAAGTGCTAGAAGAATGGAGACGTGAAAAAAATCCATTAGAATGGGCATTAACCATGCATCAGCTAGGTGCCACTTTTCATGCTTATGGCAAAGTTCTCAAAGGCAATCGAAATTTTCAGAAGTCTGTTGTCGCTTATAAGAATGCGCTCGCAGAATTCGATGCAGACAATACGGCTTTGGAATTAGCCGCTACACATAATAACCGGGGGACTGTACTGCATAATTTGGGTCAATCAGAAGAAAATTCCGGGCGTTTAGAAGAAGCAATAAGGTCTTATGAGACAGCATGGACAGTAAGCATGGAGCAACAACTCCCCATTCATTTAGCTGTTATTTGCAGGGTGAACAAGGCTACTGCTCGAGGTGACCTGGCTGAATTAACGAAAGATTTGTCTGTAGCAGAAGAGACGGCTGATGATTTTGAAGTAATTATTGAGTTGTTTCACGCCTCCTTGCAACCACTCTGTTTAAAACACTGTGAGGAGCAACTGAAGAAGGCGCAGTCACTGGTGCAGGCTCTCAGCACTGGTTAAAATTAGAGACTCCTTATATCCGCTCTGAAAGTTTATAGTCCACATTAATAAAAGCACCAATATCTGCCAGTAAGCGGATAGTTCTTGCGCCAAACCCTACTTCTGGACTGGATTCATCTTTATCAACAGACAATGTCAGCACTACTCCCATTCTGGGGGCCAGATTGTGGCTTTTACACACTTCAAGTATTTTTTCTTCAATGGGTTCCAGCTGCTTAATGATGATGTCCGTCAATGCGTAAACGTCCACTTCTCCCTCATCACTAGTAACAGTATCCGTTGATAACTCCCATGAGCTGATCACGGGCTTGTCCAATCCACTGCTGGCACCGGCGCTATTGACAGCGGTGGGTTCTATACCAAGCAGGCGTGTGATGTCATCCGGGTTGAAATGATAACCAGCGAGTGCGAAGTAAGCCCGTCCTTTATTCGAAGCCAAGATAGTTTCCCCGTCAATAAATTTAGGGCGCCTCAATATAATCATGAAAATTCATCTTGAATCCAAAACCCGCCATCTCTGCGTTAAGAATCTTCGCAATAGCTAGCTATTACGTGCATTTCTTGCCTTGATCTGACCGCTTTTGAATCCAATCTAAATTCTCCTGATTATAGTGAGGTGCCCTTTAGATATGACATCAGATTATAGCGTGTAGGACGAATAAATGTTGCCTCGTAAACGTTGGCAATAATGGGTGTTGAGGGGTTAAAACTAGAACCTGCCCGGTTTATCGAGTTTTTAAAACGACCCGAAACAGACCTGTATATTTTTGTTTCGAAAGATGAGAAAATGCTCGGTTAGGGATAGTTTTCAGCTGTAATTTCTTGCAGTGGCTGTCTCCGCTTCTTAGAAAAAGGTGATTTATGAGTGATGCACCATCAACCAGGCCTAAAGTTCCTGAGGGCCAGTCGCGCTTTCTGACAACCCGTCAGAAAGAGGCTAACGAAAAGGGTTACGTTGGGTACGATACTATCTGGGAATCTTTCCAGAAAGAGGTCGAATATACCACCCCAAAACGGCCGTAAGATACTTGGCTGCGCGAACACAAAAGGTCGCGCGGCCACCTAATCTGATTTTAGTCTGCGATACGCTCGTTATTTATTATTGTGCTTTTTTATTCTCCTATTCCAGGAGATAAATCATTCCTTCTACAAACTTGTAAGATTTCTTCTTCAATCGGTTTCAGTTGCTTAATGACGGTATCCGTCGATAACTCCCATGGACTGATTGCAGGTTTGTCTAATCCACTCCTTGCACATACTTGCTACACTGCGTCATAAAGATAAATAAAGGGTATATTAGGCTTTTATCAGCCAAGTTTATGGCGTAACCCGTCAATCTTTTTTTTCTCATTTGCTCTAATATTTAGCCGTTGAATCTAGTGGAGACAGACTGATGAGTAAAAATGATATACAAAACTATAGCCAACAAGATCTTGTGGACCTGGCTACTGTCAGTGTTTAATAATATGTACTTTACAATTTTTAGTTCTGCATTCGTTGCCTTGCGGATGAGTAAACCTTATTTATCCATTCTTGTGTTGTCTGCAACATTGTTTTTCAGCTCATCAGTATATTCTAATGATGCTGACAGCCCTGTCGTTGATACCCCTGCCGTTGATAAAAACCAGTGCGTAATTCTGTTGCATGGTCTGGCACGCACCCGTCATTCGATGGATAAGATGGAGCAGGCCCTGATTGATGCGGGTTATGCCACTGCGAACATAGATTACCCATCTCGTTCAATGAAGATTCAGGATCTGACATCAATGGCAGTTGAAGATGGGCTGGCCACGTGCCAGTTGCAGGGAGCCCGCCAGATTCATTTTGTTACCCATTCCCTGGGCGGAATACTTGCACGGTATTATCTGGCAAAAAATTCACTTCCCCAACTTGGTCGAGTGGTTATGCTGTCACCCCCTAATAAGGGTTCTCTGGTAGCCGACCAATTTCGTAATGAGCATTGGTATAAGTGGCTGACCGGGCCGGCAGGTCAGCAACTGGGTACCGGCAAAAATGGTATTCCTGGATTGCTTGGCCCGGTGGATTATCCAACAGGAGTGATTACTGGTAATGAACATAGCCCGCTTGATAACTGGATGGCAGAAATAATACCGGGAGAGGATGATGGCAAGGTATCGGTTGAGCACGCAAAGCTTGAGGGTATGAGCGATTTTATCGTTTTGCCTTATTCGCACATCACCATCATGAAACAGGATCAGGTGATCCAGCAAACCCTGTATTTTCTCAACCATGGTACTTTCAATCACCGTGGTTAACTGTTTGATTGCTAGCTATGGGGCTATGTTTTGCTGGATCTTCTCTGAAAGTCTGTCCAGCGCCTCATCAACTCGAGTTTCATAATCAGCCGGGAAGTACCATATCCTGGCACCTCTCTTAGTCGTTACACTGGTCAGGCCGCGATCTTCAGGCAAGGCATGAAAGTTTAAGTCCAGTAATGCATCAGTACTGACCCAGGGGCTCTGGTACCAGTAATCATGTGAACCCTTGGCCATGCCGGGGATAGTCTTCGGGTCAATATCGATGACAGTAAAATTAGGTTTTTGTGTCTGTTCAAGAATCCAGTTTGCCTGCTCTGTGGTGAGGTCATCAATATCTGGCTTTCCCAGCCGGGATTTCCCACTTCGCTGCTGATCGCTAGTATGTAAAATATTCTCATGCCTTGAACGGTGTTCTTCCGTGGCAATGCCGAGTACGCTATCGTACCGGTTCATTGTCATTGTCACATTATCAACGATATCCTGATAACTGCGGTATTCTTCAACAAATTCATCAAAGTCGGTATCGGGGGCGGCAAAGTAGATGGAGCCCAGTCGTAGTGATTGTCGATAGGATTCACGATCTAGTTGAGAGGTATCGCGGCCGAGTACGGCCAGTGATTTGGTGGTCAGGGTAGCACCGGCACTGTAGGCGAGAATGTTGATTTTCCGCGCGTTGGTATGTTTTGCCAGCAGTTTCACAAAGCGGACGAATGTGGGTACCGTTTTCACGATATTACGGATATCCGTACCGTATCGAATAATGCTTTCAGCCGATGGCCAGGAATAAAGGACGACAATGACCTGGCGGCCGGTGAAATGCCTGTACTGGGCAGCCTGTGAGGCAGTGCGGTAAAAATTGTTGTTGGCACCGTGGACATAAATAGTAATATCCCTGGTGGCACTATCTTCAATCGCCTCATTGAAACGTAAAAACAAATCCTTCAGTTCAGGTGGCAGGGTTTCCAGTGAATCATCTTCTTTGAGCACACCCTGTTCCGATACCTGTTGCAGGCTAAGTATTGATTCAAGTTTTCCAGCGCCTTCAATAGAGAGTTTGTGAATCTCCTCCCAGCTTTGGTCTCCAGCACCAATCCGCACTTCTGCTAGCCCCATTCGAATATCCTGATCAAAATCTCGAGAATAGAAACGACTTTGCTTTGCACCTATAGGCATGCGGTTGGTGGCATATCCAACAATGATGGAGCTGCTTCTCTCACTTTCCGGCGTCTTGGTAAAGGGGTCATGTTTACCTGCCTGCATGACGACAGGTGTCGGCATCAAATGTACCGTTGACTGGCAGCCGACAAGAAAGAGTAATGTTAGCAGCACCAGGCTGGTGCGGATTTGTATTTGAGGATAATTCATTTTCTTGTGAGGCCTGTCAGGGAGTGGCGTATGTGCGATGGATGTTCTATAAATTGTATTCTCTCGCAGTCTGTAATGACAGGCAATTTATTCTGGAAGAGATTTTTTTCAAAGATTTCATACAAAGCTGTTGACGAAGCTGATCCGTAGAGTTAATCTCATAAACACAATATGTAGTGGTAGAGAATACAAATTATAACAATATATGGTTATGGTGTCGTTTTCATAGACCCGCCAGAAGAGGAGAAGCATGAGCGTCGTTAATTTAAAAAACCAGCCCAATAAAAATATTCAGCCAGCATTGCAGCCAGCATCCCAAGATATCTGGGATAAGAAATATCGTCTCAAAACAATGAATGGTGATGCCGTTGATGCCGACATACATGAGACCTTCAAGCGTGTGGCGCGTGCTTTAGCGGATGTCGAATCCGATGATGCCGGGCGCGAGAAATATTACGAACGCTTCCTGTGGGCACTGGAAAATGGAGCAATCCCTGCAGGGCGCATTATTTCCAATGCCGGGGCTCAGGCGCATAAACCCGCGACCAGTACCATTAACTGCACAGTGGCCGGTGTCGTGCCGGATTCAATGGATGGCATACTGACCTCTGTACACAAGGCAGGGCTGACGCTGAAAGCTGGTTGCGGCATTGGCTATGAATTTTCAACTCTGCGTCCCAAAGGTGCATTCGTCAGTGGTGCCGGTGCTCATACCTCCGGTCCACTTTCATTCATGGATATTTTTGATGCGATGTGTTTCACCATATCTTCTGCCGGTGGCCGCCGTGGTGCACAAATGGGTACTTTCGATATTTCACACCCTGACATACGCGATTTCATACGGGCAAAGCGTGAAGATGGACGTCTGCGTCAGTTTAACCTGTCATGCCTGATCACCGATGATTTTGTCCAGGCAGTCAGGAAGGACGGCGACTGGGATCTGCTGTTTCCGGCGTCTGAACATGAAATCGAAGACAAGGATACCCGCATAGTATGGCGCCATTGGCCAACGACCAAAGGCTATACTACGAATGATCTAAACCAGGTTGCCTGCCGTGTCTACGAAACAATACGTGCACGGCATTTATGGGACATGATCATGACTTCCACCTATGATTTTGCCGAGCCGGGATTTATTCTTATTGATCGTATCAACGAGATGAACAACAACTGGTTCTGTGAAGATATTCGTGCAACCAATCCCTGTGGTGAGCAGCCACTGCCTCAGCATGGCAGCTGCCTGCTGGGATCGATAAATCTAACACGTTTTGTTGATAATGCGTTTACTGAAGAAGCAGCCTTTGACTGGGCACGTTTTCGTGAGGTTGTTGCTGTGTTCACACGGATGCTTGATAACGTGGTGGAAATCAATGGCCTGCCGCTGGAAGAGCAGCGCAATGAAATAATGAGTAAGCGCCGCCATGGTATGGGGTTCCTGGGGCTCGGTTCCAGCAGCACAATGTTGCGCATGCGCTATGGCAGTGATGAGTGTCTGGAATTTACAGAACGTGTTGCACGGGAGATGGCCGAAGTGGGCTGGGAAACCGGCATTGAGCTGGCTAAAGAAAAGGGTATGGCTCCAATAATGGCTGAAAACTATGAAGTTACTGCCGAAATGCTAAATTTGAGACCGGAAATGAAAAAGGATGGTTACGCCATTGGAGATAAAATAGCCGGTCGTGTCTTGCTCGCAAAATACAGCCGTTATATGCAGCAATTTGACCAGTCACTGACTGACCGCATAGCAGAGACTGGTGTGCGTTTTACCCACCACAGCTCGATTGCGCCGACAGGAACAATTAGCCTGTCATTGGGCAACAATGCCAGCAATGGGATAGAACCCTCTTTTGCACATCAGTACAGCAGAAACATTATTCGTGAAGGAAAAAAGACCAAGGAGAAGGTGGATGTGCTTTCCTATGAATTACTGGCCTATCGTGAGTTAATCAATGCCGATGCCTCAGCTACAACAGCAAAAGATGATGCAAACAAGCTGCCGGACTATTTTGTCTCAGCCGATGAGATCACTCCAAAAGAGCATGTCGATGTACAGGCCGCAGCTCAGAAGTGGGTCGATTCATCAATTTCAAAAACGGCTAATGTACCAACAGATTTTCCCTTCAAGGATTTCGAGGA
>JAUVSB010000014.1 GCA_030597275.1 Gammaproteobacteria bacterium | reverse complement strand
CAGCAAGCAAGAAAAATCAACGATTTTTGCTCCAGCGCGTATGTGCTCTTGATATAGCGGTGTTTTTTTAGATGTCATAAGGGCTCCTGAAATCATAAAACGGGTACGATAAAGTTTAATGTCAACTCTAATAATCAATGAATATTCATCTTGCATCCCAATTCGTCCATCTCAGCGTTAAGAATCTTCGCAATAGCTCTGGCTATTAGGTGCGATCCTTGCCTTGATATGAACGATCTGGAATACAATCTGATCTATCCAGAATTATTCGAGGTACCCTTTAGTCATTCGCCCATCTGTCCGTTCACCTGAGAGATTTACCCCCTTCGGTGTGTCTTCAGCCTGTGAAGACAGCTCTCCAGAGCCGACGATTTATTGTGGTCCTTTTGCCTGAGCGATTCCGGGCGGGTTGCGCCTTCGGCGCCGGTATAGTGTTAGCGAATTCCTGTCAGTGAATTCAGGCTACCGGTCTCTCCCTCAATAAATCCTGGTCGGGGGGCAGACTATACGAAAAACCGGCAGGTTTTTCTATGCCTGTGGTAAAAAATGACCTCAGGACAACTGCGGGAGTTGTTTCTTCACCAATTTACCCAGAGAAAGGCCTTGCACCAACATGGCAAATACAACCACGGCATAGGTCATCGGCAACAGGTACACACGCACCTCATCAGCAGGCAGAGACAGCACCAGTGCAACCGAAATGCCTCCACGCAGACCGCCCCAGGTAAGGATTTTAATTACCCCCGGTGAAAACTGATACCAGTTCCTGAGTACTGAGATGGGGAAAGAAACGCTGATTAAACGTGCTAGCAGAACGACAGGAATCGCAATGAGGGCTAATAAAAACGTATTCGTGGATAGCGGAATAATCATCAGCACTTCCAGACCCAGCAATACAAATAAAACAGCATTGAGAATTTCATCTATCAGTTCCCAGAAAGTATCAAGGTGCTCGCGCGTTTTTTCTGACATGGCAAACTGGCGCCCATGGTTGCCGATTAATAATCCCGCCACCACGATCGCGATCGGTGCAGAAAGGTGCCAGGCTTCAGCAAAGGCATAACCACCCATCACCAGGGCCAGAGAAATAATTATTTCTACCTGGTAGTTATCTACCTGCTTCAGCATTTTGTAAGCGACATATCCGGCCAACAGACCGAACAGGGCGCCGCCAACGGTTTCGGTGAAGAACAATTCAGCCACCTCGATCGCCTGCATGGGCTCGCTGCTATAGGCAATATTGAAAATCACCAGAAACAAAACCACGCCGACACCATCGTTGAACAGGGACTCACCGGCTATTTTAGTTTCCAGAGACTTAGGTACACCCAGTGTTTTTAAGGTACTGATTACCGCCACCGGATCGGTTGGAGAAATCAGTGCGCCGAATAACAGGCAATGGATAAAAGCCAGCGGTAAATCCAGTAATAATGCGACTGACCAGATCAATAAGGCGATAATGAGTGTAGAAAGCAGAACACCAATAGTCGCCAGGGAAGCAACCACCCACTTCATCTCAGACAGGCGGTTCAGGTCGACATGCAGGGCACCGGCAAACAGCAGAAAACTCAACATGCCGTGTAGCAGGGTGGTGCTGAAATCGATACCTGAAAGAAGCGTTTTTTCCTGCTCCAGCAACAACGGGAAGCCCAGACTTCCAAGCACCACCAGCATCAATGACAATGCCATAGAAATTGCCATCACGCCGATGGTTGATGGCAATTTTAGAAAAACATGGTTAAGAAAACTGAAAACTGCTGTCAGGCTTATCAGGACAGCAGTTATCTGCAACAAATCCATAGCAGCGGCGCAGCTGTTTAGGCTATGAAATCAGAGAGGGTTTGTGTAAAGCAGATTATGCGCCTTATTCGTTTGCAAAAGAAAAATCGATCAGGTATTGCATCAGGCCCGCATAACCGCTTGGGTCGGCCGGTTCAAAATTAGTGAAACCCAACTTCTCCAGCAAGACTTTGCCCTCATCATTCTTATCGGCCTCCAGCAAAGCAGTGCGTATTTTATCGCGCATTTCCTCAGAGACATTGGGTGAAACAGAAATAGCAACATGAGGTATCTGCACACTGGTTTTGACCACCACCAGGTCCTTGCCATCCTGCAGAGCCATATTGACCAGGGGCGTTGGGATGATCGCAGCCATTACCTTGCCATCAAGCACCTGTTGAAGAGACTCTTCCGAGGAGTTCGTTGGTGATATATAGGGTTGGCGTAAAGGATTTCTGAACATCTGGCCGAGAAAGATACCGGACGGGGCAGGTGGCATCAGTGAAGCGATCTTCTGTCCGACTAGCTCATCGGGTTCAAACACAGCGTTGTCTGCGGTGACTATCAGAGTGTAACTGACCAGCCCGGGTATTTTTGCAATGGAAATCCAGCCTTCTTTCTCATTCCGGTAGTCGGTAAAAAAGGCGTTATCCATCATAATTTCATATGGATTATTTTTTTTCTGGTTTACCCAGTATTCCGGGAAGTCGCGTGCTGTGTGAATCTTTACCTCGTCTCCTGTGACCTTGGCAAAGAATTCGGCCAGCGGTGTAAAAGCCTTCCTGGTTTCTTCCTCACCAAGAATAGGCTGTATGGCAAAATCCAGCGTCGCTGCCAGTGCAGGTTGCACAAAAGAGCTAAGGACGAGAACCAGTCCACATATTGCTGTGCTTATATAATTTTTTCCATACTTAAGTTGACTCATTAGACTCTTCCTCCGGACACTATTCCACCAATCGCAATCAGTAACATCTCATTTATATAATTATTATTTAGCTTATTATTTTGCTTATAGATGCAGTATAAAACCCGCACCTCCATGTATATAGTTATAGATACACCATTCTCCATTATTATTCTAGCCGAGACAGTAAATCCTACAAGTTTTTTTAGCATTTTCAACAAAATAAACTGTTTTGTTGAGATTTAAGGGTAATTTTAGTTGCCCAAAGCACGATTAACGAAAAACTGTTTCAGACCAGGTAGCTGGTTAATTAAATCCATAACAAGATTCCGTGACTTGCACACAAGCTGTAGATTACTGCCAAAGGCACGCTGGATACCATCCATTCCTGCCAGCATAATACTTGCATCTGCGCGACGCTTACGAGCGTACTTTCGTAAAAAAAGAGGATCTGCCGGTCCCCGCCCATTTTGCGTTGCCTCCAGCACAGTAGCGGTGAGATCAATGACATCCTGAAAACCCAGGTTAACCCCCTGTCCTGCCAGAGGATGTACCCTGTGTGCCGCATCACCCAGTAACACCACGCGGTCTGCACTATAACTATCAGCGTTGGCCAGCAGCAATGGAAAACCTGCGCGCGGGCTGAGCATTTCAACATCGCCCAATCGATGTTCGAATGCGTCGGCGAGCTGCTGTGAGAATTCTTCATCATCCAGTTCGAGTAAATCCGCTGCACGCTGCTGGTCTGCAGACCAGACTATCGAACAACTGCCATCCGCCAAAGGTAGAAAAGCCAAAGGCCCGCTTGGGAGAAACCTTTGCCATGCCGTATTTTCATGCGGCAGCGAAGTCCTGACCCTCGCAACTATCCCTGTTTGTCGATAATCGTGGCCGCTGACGCCTATCCCACACAACTTACGCACCTGCGAATTCCCGCCATCAGCAGCAATCACTAAGGTGCTTCGGATCTCTTTTCCATTTTCAAGCTTGAGCTGGATACCGTCATTCATCCATTTGAGAGCTGAGAGCCTGCTGCCAATGATGAAGCTGATATTTGATTTGTTTTGAATTTCTTCAATCAGGCTAGCGTTTATCAGATTATTTTCAACGATATGTCCAAGACTGGCCTGCCCGCTATCTGCTGCGTCAAAGCTCAGATTACCTGAACCACTGGCATCCCAGACACGCATCGCCTCATACGGCGAAGCACGACGATTCAGGATTGTTTGCCAGACGCAAACATCCTCTAATAATCGCTCAGATGCAGCACTGATCGCGCTCACCCGCAAACTATATTCCTGTTCGGACCATTGCGGGATTTCATTGGCTTCGATCAGAGTAATATTGAAGCCGCCTCTGCTCAGTGACAGGGCAGCTGCAGCACCCACCATACCGGCGCCTACGATAGTAATGTCTGTCTGTTGATCAATCACGGGAATAAACACTTTCCTGTTTCAAACTCAAGCCTCTCGCCAGCCTTGATTGACGGCCGCTTAAGCCCATGGTTCGCTTTAGCAAGGCATGTTTAAACTCGGGAACCATATCCGTCACCAGCAAGCCAAAATTTCTGCCGGCAATCACCGGCACTAACTGGCTGGTAAACAGCTTGATCATGCCATGCGTAAAAGCACTTACCCGTTTAGTATCTTTTGCGCGGATGTCTTCATAACGCTGCAGCACCTCCAGCGCGCCGACATCCTGAGACTCATTGTGTGCCTCAGCAAGTACTTCAGCCAACCAGGTCACATCCCTGAGTCCCAGGTTAAAACCCTGTGCTGCCACGGGATGGACGGTATGTGCTGCATTTCCTACAAGTACGACACGTGGACTTATCGTTTCGCTTACCCTGTTGCGGGCAAGCGGATAAGCATAGCGCTTACCAACTCGACTAAATCGTCCCAGGCGATCACCAAATTCTTTCTGCAATTTTTCCAGGAACTGTTGTTCCGATAATGATAAATACTCATCGACATCACCGCTTTTTACTGCCCATACACACCAGCAGCGCCTGTCATTCATCGGTAATATGGCTAACGGACCGGAGGGTGTAAATCTTTCATAGGCACAATGCTGATGCGGTTTCCCTGGTGTCACATTACAGACAATAGCTGTCTGCTGGTAATCATCAACACTAGTCTGGAAATTCAGCTTATCGCGTAAGCCCGAACGACCACCATCGGCAATAACAACCAGCTTAGACTGAACAATGAGCTCTTCACCCTCTGATGAGCATGTAAGTGTGGCAAGTTTTTCTCCTACATCCACCTCGCTGACGGTTGCCGGACTGATGAGGTCAACATTTTTATTCGCCTCCAGACTGTTCATCAATGCGGCACCCAAAGCCCGGTTCTCAATCACATAACCCAGCGCCTCAACACCAGCATCTTTACGATCGAGATGTGTCATTCCAGGGTGGCCACGATCCGATATATGGATGCTGTATATCGGGCAAACAGCCTGTGGATCTATCTGCTGCCAGATCCCCATAGTTTCATAGATCAGGCGAGAACCATGAGAAAGGGAGATAGTACGAACATCATAGCTAGGTTGCTGATTAGACTGCCAGGGCACGGCTTCGATAATAGCCATTCGCATGCCAGTATCCGCCAGTGCGCAGGCCAGGCTGGCACCGGCCATGCCGCCGCCTACGATGATCAGGTCATATTCGTCTTTCGTCTTTCGTCTTTCGTCTTTTGTCATTAATCTTTCATCTTAAAACATGGATCTTGGACCTTAAAACTTTCATCAAAACCATCGCGCCGAGGGCGACGCTCCTACAATTGTGAGGCATCAGCCCTTCATCAGGTGCTCTATATCATCTATTTGCTTAGGAGCATCAATACTCAAAACCTCATGGCCATTCTTCGTCACAGCGACGTCGTCCTCAATTCGAATACCGATATTCCACCAGCGTTCATCAACACCCTCTGACCCGGCCGTGATGTAAAGACCAGGCTCGACCGTCATGATCATACCGCATTCCAGTTCGCGCCAGTTGTCATTGACTTTATAATCACCCACATCATGAACATCCAGGCCTAACCAGTGCCCCGTCTTGTGCATATAAAAACGTTGATAGGCAGCACTACCTACCAGTTCATCTACATCACCTTGCAGCAGGCCATACTCAACCAGGCCTTCGGTAATAACATGCACTGCAGCATTATGTGGTACATCCCAGGTCACACCCGGCTTGATGGTATCAATTGCGACCTGTTGTGCATTCAGTACCACCTCATAGAGAGCGCGTTGCTCGGCGCTAAACTTGCCATTGACCGGAAAGCTGCGTGAGATGTCAGCAGCGTAGCCGTCAATTTCACAACCGGCATCGATCAGCAGCATATCACCGTCTTTTAGCTCCGCCCTGTTCTCTACATAATGCAGCACACAGGCGTTCTCGCCGGTTGCCACAATCGGGGGATAAGCCGGAAATTCACTGCCCTTTTTACGAAAAATATATTGAAACTCTGCCTCAATTTCATATTCTTTCATGCCGGGTTTGCAGACCTTCATCGCCTGCTTGTGAGCACGGGCAGAAATCTTACAGGCCTTATGTATCAGGGCTTTTTCTTCGCAACGCTTGACCAGTCGCATTTCGTGCAGAATATGGCCCAGGTCAAGTATCTCGGTCGGTGCAGAAATTCCTTTACGGGATTTACTTCGTACCTCATTGACCCAGGTCATCAGTCGTGAATCGAATTCATCATTAGAACCCATGCTGTAAAATACCTTTTCACGATTTTCCAGCAGGCCGGGAACAATCTCATCAATATCTGTTATCGGGAAGGCATCATCTGCACCATAAAATTCACAGGCACCCTCCAGCCCGGCGCGCCGACCATCCCAAATTTCTTTTTCCGGGTCTCTTTCGCGACAAAAAAGAATGAACTCGCCGTGTTCCCGGCCAGGTACCAGGACAGCAACCGCCTCAGGCTCGTTAAAATGTGTCAAATAGTAAAAATCGCTGGAGGCCCGAAACGGGTACATGACATCACGACTGCGTACACTCTCCCTGGAAGTCGGAATGATTGCCACACCACCGCCCATCATTTGCATCACTTCATCACGGCGTTTTGCGAATTGTTGCGCAAATTGCTCTTTCATACTTTATTCATCTCCTACCCCGGCTCCTTCATTTTTGATCTTTGCCAGTACCGCATAAATGATCTGCACCCCGACCCGGACATATTCCTCAAGCTGCATTAAATCATTTTCTGATCCGCTGTCAGCAGCAGAAGCATCAAGCTGAGAAATCTCCACCAGGTCTTTTGCCACTTCGGCAGCATCCTCAGGCAGCGCATCAAACTCTTTGATGCCGGATTCCAGTAAACCCATCAGATAGCCTCCGCACCAGTCCGCCAGAGCCCGGCTCCTTTCCTGCAGGGGTACATCGTCAGACGGCAGCAATAGCTGGAAATTAAAATCCTCATCTTTAAAACCTTCAACGGTAAGATGGACCATTTGGGAAATAAGCTCAGCAAAATGAGGATCATTGTTCAGTAAATCAGAATCTTCGTTAAAGAACCTTGAAATTAAAGCTGTGTCCTCAGTGTTCAGAGCACCAGTAAGCAGGCCATGGCATTCTGCAGCCGATAGCTGGCTATTCACCCGTCGCAGGGCTGTGGTCAGCTCTTCATATTCCGGTAGCTTATTTATGTTCTGTTCCATTCCAAATCCGTAATTCCCCTAAAAGAGATACTGTTTTTTCTCACTTATTGCCGAAAAATGCTAATAAATCTGATTTGAATACTGATTTCAGGTTTATTCCTGAAGAAAAAAGTCATATTATCTTTCAACGGCCTTATGCAACAAGTACTATATGGCCAGATATAACAATAACTTTGTAAGCATTCTTAAACGACTATCATACAGACGCACCATCGTTTCAAGCATAAATGAGCCCGGAGAGGACTTGATGTGATTCAGGAAGAACTTGATAAACTGGAAGCACGTATATTTGAATTGTCAGAGACCATGCGTCGACTGGAGGAACAGAATCGAATCCTGCGTGTTGACCAACGATCACTGAACAAGGAGAACGGCCGCTTGACGGAAAAAAACCGTATCGCCTGTACAAGACTGGAATCGATAGTAAGCCGACTTAAATCACTGGAGCAAACTGTTTGAAAACAACAGCCACAGGATGCCAGATTATTATTCTGGGCAAAGAGTACACCGTCGCCTGTCCTGACGAAAAAAAAGATGAGCTGCTTGCTGCAGCATCTTATCTCGATACAAATATGCGGGAAATTCAGCAAAGCGGCGCTGTGCTCGGAACAGAGCGTGTCGCTGTAATGGCTGCCCTGAATATAGCCCATGACCTGTTGTCATTACGAGCTGATAGCGGCATTTCTCTTGAAATGGAATCACGCATCAAGAAGCTGCGAAGAAATCTTGAAGAAGCCTTGGATGGCCAGGCCGAAATAGAGCTATAATGATGCCGTGGCGCCTGCTGCGGTGTGCGTAGCACTCTACAACCCTTAGAACCTAATCCACAATTCCGGGATTTAGAGGTAACGCTGTTGAGCCGTCTTCGTGAATCTCATGTTGATAGCCTGATGCATGGCCAAGAGTCCCACTTGAACCTTTGGTTCAAGGTAAATGAGTGTCACGGCACAGGTGGGGGCGCCACCTTATTTGAAAATACATAGCGCTCATCTGATGACTAACAATAAAAATGACAAGATGGCTATTCGCAAACAGATGCGAAAAATGCGTTCTGCCCTGCACGCTCACCAACAGCAGCTTGCCAGTCTTGCACTTACAGAAAAGGTGTTACAACATATCTCTGCGATAGATCACGCTGACAGAATTGCATTTTATCTTACTCAGGATGGTGAAATTGACCTCCTGCCATTAATGATTCATTGCTACAAACAGGGCAGGCAATGTTTTTTACCCGTTCTTGACAACGCTAGAAAAAACGCTCTGAAATTTGCCGAATGGGCACCTGACCGAGTTATGTCAAAAAATATATATGGAATAGCCGAACCGCTCGTTCCCGAGCAACAACTTTTACCGGCTAGCGATATGGAACTGATATTCATGCCTCTTGTTGCATTCGATGCCTGTGGCCGCCGTCTGGGTATGGGTGGCGGCTACTATGACCGCTCACTGGCTGACTGTTCAAAGAATGGTAATTCATCTGCTAAGCCTTTGCTGGTTGCCACTGGTCATGATTTTCAGTATGTACCTCACCTGCCCCTCGAAAGCTGGGACATCATTCCGGATATAACAATAACCCCAGAACGTATAATAAAACCCGCAATACAGGCAGAAACCTGAATGTCCGCCATCACTATACGAATGAAAAACGACAACAGCATTTTATTGCAAGCTGCTGATAACCAATTACAGAGAATCGAAGGTAATTATTATGTACATCCGGACCTGGTAGATTTGAACCAGTTTGAGGTAAGCGATCGTATCTATAACTGCCCTGTCAAAGGCCTTTGCTTTTGGGTTGATCTAAAGACTGAGCTCGGCTGGATCAATGATATCTGCTGGGTTTACCCTGAGCCGAAAAAGGCTTATCAACATATAGCAGGCTGGTTTGGTTTTTATCCCAGCCACAGACAATATGAGATTATTAGAGGC
Source organism: Gammaproteobacteria bacterium (assembly GCA_030597275.1). Lineage (GTDB taxonomy): Bacteria > Pseudomonadota > Gammaproteobacteria > BMS3Bbin11 > BMS3Bbin11 > BMS3Bbin11. Next base: position 4,790 of record JAUVSB010000014.1, on the reverse strand, counting down.
GCCCAATAAATGAACTACTGGTTATTCAAAAGTGAACCCGATGTCTTCGGCATCGAACACCTCAAGGCCTTACCCGATCAGACAGACCACTGGGATGGTATCAGGAATTATCAGGCCAGAAACATGTTGCGCGATGACGTCAAGACCGGTGACATGATATTTTTTTATCACTCGAACTGCAAAGAACCCGGCATCGTTGGAATTATGGAAGTCACTCGTGATGGCTATCCAGACTACACCGCGACCGATCCTGAACAGCACTACTATGACCCTAAAAGTGACCTGGAAAATCCGCGCTGGTACATGGTGGACGTAAAATATGTGCGTGATCTGAAACGTAACATTACACTGCAGGAGTTGAAACCCCTGCCTGAACTCGAAAGTATGCCGTTAGTTAGACGCGGAAATCGTCTTTCTATCATGCCGGTCAGCAAAGAACACTGGGATCTCATTCTTGATATGGAATGAAACCTGAAACTTGAAACTTGAAACTAATAAAGGACACATCGATGAAGTTTTTTAAAAAAATTATTTTTCTTTCCCTGTTAATCAGCCTAAATATTACAGCCGCACATGCCAAGGACGACCCCGTAGTTTTATTTGAAACCAGTGCCGGTAATTTTGAGGTGACTTTATATCAGGACAAAGCACCCGTCACGGTAAAAAACTTCCTCTCTCTGGTAGATCAGAAACACTACAACGGTACTATTTTTCATCGGGTGATAAAAAACTTTATGATCCAGGGTGGTGGGCTGAACCTTTCCATGCAGAAAGTGGGCGGCGTCATGCCAATCAAAAATGAAGCCAATAATGGCCTGAAAAATGTGAAAGGAAGCATCGCCATGGCACGCACTGGTGAACCGCATTCAGCATCCGATCAGTTTTTCATCAATACAAAAGACAATACTATGCTTGATCATACCGGTAAAAATATGCGCGGATGGGGTTATGCTGTGTTTGGTCAGGTAACTAAAGGCATGGATGTGGTCATGAAAATAGAAGGCAGTTCAACTTCGGCTAGAGGAGATCGTGGAGATGTCCCTGTCAAAACAATTGAAATCCTGAAGATCGAAAGAATAAAAACGCAATCGCCAGCAGGCAATGGTGAAAAATAAGTTTTTTATGTTGTTTTAGACTGTGCTTATTACTGCCATGCCTGAATAACAGGTATGGCAGTAAAATAGTTATTAAAGAAAAGCTTCAAGCTCTTCCAGAGCTGCCTGATAGACATCTCTTTTAAAATGCACCACATGCTTTAATGGTTGCCAGTAAGTGACCCATTGCCAGTGATCGAATTCAGGACAATCACTCTGATCGAGACAAACATCGTTATCACAACCTGTTAACCGCAGCAGAAACCACATTTGTTTCTGTCCACGGAAGCGCGAGCGGCTATTCCGTCGACAGGATTGTGGCAAATCGTAGCGCAGCCAGTCACTGGTTCGGCCTATTACCTCAACATGATGCCGTTTTAAGCCGATTTCCTCTCTTAATTCACGAAACATAGCATCGTCTGGAGATTCATCAAGCTTGACCCCGCCCTGCGGGAACTGCCAGCCATCATGTTTGATACGGCGGGCCCATAATACCTGCTGATTATCGTTGCACAATACGATGCCGACATTAGGTCTGTAACCTTCTTTGTCCAGCATGTTCATATTCCAGTTAATTCAAACTAATGGATAAAAACTAACATACTGTCATCACTCTGTCACATTTTCGGTGATCTTATCGCCCGGGCAGCTATTACGCTGTAGAATACACTAAACAATATCCAGGTATAATCGAACGTGGCACTGGCAATTTTTGATCTTGATAATACTCTCCTCAGAGGAGACAGTGACTATCTATGGGGCATGTATCTCATCGATAAAGGCGTTGTTGATCAAGAGTCTCATCAACGGGAAAACGAACGTTTCTATCAGGAATACTTGAATGGCCAGATGGATATTATGGCCTTCCTGCGTTTTCAACTCGCTCCATTAGCTCGAATTCCCATGCCTGAACTGTTACAGATGCGGGAAGAGTATCTTGAGAATTACATCAAACCCATCATCACCGAACAGGCACAGGAGCTGGTAGAGAAACACCGCCTACAAAACGATACTCTACTTATCATTTCAGCAACCAACGACTTTGTCACTCGACCAATTGCTGACCTTTTTGCGATTGATCAATTAATTGCTACCAATGCAGAGCTTATTGATAATCAGTACACGGGTGCTGTCAGTGGTGTGCCCAGCTACCAGGAAGGAAAGGTGCTGCGCGTGAATGACTGGCTGAAAAAGACCGGTAATACACTCAAGGGCAGCTGGTTTTATTCAGATTCACACAACGACCTGCCCTTGCTACAAATAGTTGACCACCCTGTCGCCGTCAACCCTGACCCACAACTGGCAAAATATGCCAAACAGGCGGGTTGGCAAGTACTCACTTTAGCGGACCCTGGGTGAGGACGCAGCATAAAATACTGGCCTTATTAACCCTGCTTGTCCCTGTTAGCGGTTTTATGGCATTACTTACTGGTAGCTCGGGTACTGGCATAAATGAGCTATGGCCATACCTGTCTGGAGACTCAGAGCCCTTAACAGAAACAATATTTACACTAAGGGCCGAACGGGCCCTGGATGGCTTTATTGTTGGTGCCTTATTATCAATGGCCGGTGCACTTTTACAGGTACTGCTACGCAACCCGCTTGCTGAACCCTATATTCTGGGCATCTCTGGTGGTGCTGGTGTTACGACCCTGGCTGCCTTGTTACTTGGACTCTCGTCTATCTGGACGCCACTGACGGCCTTTGCCGGTGCACTTCTATCCACCCTGCTTGTTTTTAGTATTTCATTTTCAAATGGAAACTGGACAACTGAGCGCCTGCTACTGACAGGTGTTGTTATTGCTGCAGGCTGGAGTGCCGTCATAAGTTTCCTGCTCACCATTTCAAGCCAGCAACAAATGCAGGGCATGTTATTCTGGTTGATGGGTGATCTCTCCCAGACTAGTCACACAGCTACAGGCGGAGCAGTATTGTTGCTGACATTCATATTCAGCTGGATGATTTCCAGACCACTCAATTTACTGGTACGAGGCCAGCAACAGGCAGCTGCACTAGGGGAAAATATTCGACGACTACGAATAATAATATTCGTACTGGCCGCAGCAATGACGGCCGTCGCCGTCAGTATGGCTGGCAGCATTGGCTTTGTTGGCCTGATTATCCCCCATGCCCTTCGCCTGCTAGGTCTGCGGGATTACCGCTTATTGCTGCCTGCGGCGGTCCTTACCGGTGGCAGTTTTCTTATACTCGCTGATACACTGGCTCGCACCCTGATAGCACCCCAGCAGATACCGGTTGGGGTCGTTACCGCCTTGCTTGGTGTACCTGTTTTCTTGTTCTTGCTGCAGAGGCAGTATAGAAGAAGATAGATTGAAAAAGTTTCAGGTTTCAGGATCAAGGAAAACCAATCTTTTTTGCCTTATTCCTTAGTCTTTCCTCAGTCCCTCAGAGGCTTTTAACAAACTCTAAAACTTCTTCTGCATGCCCTTTCACCTTTACTTTCCGGTATTCCTGTTTCAGAACGCCTTTTTCATCAATGACAAAGGTGCTGCGAACAATGCCCATGTGCACCTTACCATAGAGCTTTTTTTCATGAATGACATCAAAGAGGTTGCAAAGCGTTTCATCGGGGTCAGAGATCAACTCAAAAGGAAAGTCTTGCTTAGCTTTGAAGTTCTCATGTTTTTGCATACTGTCTCGAGAGACCCCAAATATTTCACAGTTGCTCTTCTGAAACTGATCGTAGACGGCAGAGAAGTCTCGCCCCTCAGTAGTACACCCGGGAGTACTGTCTCTGGGGTAAAAATAGAGAACAAACTTCTTTCCCTTTAAGTCAGACAATTTAAACGATCGATCTGATGTTGCCTGTACTTCACAATCAGGGGCTGGTTTATTTAATTCGGGTGCGGACATTTATTTTCTCCTACTGGATAATCTTTCGTCTTTCGTCTTTCGTCTTGAAACTTGAAACTTGAAACTTGAAACTACAATCATAAAAAAACGGACATAAGGTCAACCCCTACGCCCGTTTAATGTAATGACTTGTAGACTAATGATTACTTATAATAAGCAACCATATCTTCCAGACGTTTTGCCTTGATCTTGCTGGCGTGGCCGGCACAACCAAAGGCTTCATAACGAGCCTTGCAGATTTCCGTCATTGCATCGGTAGAGGCCTTGAGGAATTTGCGAGGATCGAAGTTAGATGGGTTCTCACTCAGGAAGCGGCGCACAGCTCCGGTTGATGCCATACGCAGATCTGTGTCGATGTTGACCTTGGCAACACCGTGTTTGATGCCTTCCTGTATTTCTTCTACTGGCACACCGTAGGTCTGTCCCATGTCGCCACCGTAGTTATTGATGATTTCCAGCCAGTCCTGAGGCACTGAAGAGGATCCATGCATTACCAGGTGAGTGTTAGGAAGTGCTTTATGAATATCCTTGATACGATCGATACGTAGAATATCGCCGGTTGGCTCTTTGGTGAATTTATAGGCACCATGTGACGTACCAATAGCAATAGCCAGTGCATCCACACCAGTTTGCTCAACAAAAGCAACCGCTTCGTCAACATCAGTCAGTAGCATATCCAGGTCCAGTTTTCCTTCTGCACCGTGACCGTCTTCTTCACCCATTTCACCGGTTTCCAGTGAACCCAGGCAACCCAGTTCGCCTTCAACAGAAACCCCGCCAGCATGGGCCATGTCGACAACCTTTTTGGTCACTTCTACATTG
>JAUVSB010000018.1 GCA_030597275.1 Gammaproteobacteria bacterium | reverse complement strand
GGTCTGAGGTCTGAGGTCTGAGGTCTGAGGTCTTCATGATTTTGACCTACGACCTACGACCTACGACCTACGACCTACGACCTACGACCTAAAACGTCTTTCTACTCCCACTCCCCTTCAGGCGTCTCAATCCTGCCTGGTGTTTCACATTTTGGGCACTCAATATTGGTGCTCTCGGGTGAAATAATATCCACATCTTCGTGATAGCACGATGCACACATCAAGGGTCTTTCGCCCCCCAGCCATGCACCGCCTAAAGACTTGCAATTAGGGCAGGAGTACAAAACCATTTCCATCCCTTTAAACCTACTGGCCTTGCCAACTGCCATTAATTCCGAATCATAGGCACATAAACTGCAGATAAATTGTCTATATTCTCCCAATCTTGAATCGTCACTATTTTAGAGATTTTTCATTAATTCACGCATTCTATTTATTGCTGCCAGAACCTGATTTGGTGCAGTGCCACCGATGTGATCACGCGCACTAACTGAGCCTTCAAGCGTCAACACATCGAAAACATCTTCCTCAATCTGATCACTGAAGCTTTTCAATTCATCCAGAGACATGTCCGCCAGATCATGTCCAGCCTGTTCTGCTGCCTGCACTGCCTTGCCGACAATTTCATGGGCATCACGGAACGGTATATCTTTCCTTACCAGGTAATCGGCGAGATCAGTGGCCGTTGAAAAACCCTGGCGGGCTGCCTTCAGCATATTATCCGAACGCACTGCGAGTTGAGGAACCATTCCCGCAAAAACACGTATAGCCGCAGTCACTGTATCAAGGCTATCAAAAAGAGGCTCTTTATCTTCCTGGTTGTCACGGTTATATGCCAGCGGCTGGCCTTTCATAATCATTAACAAAGTCATCAGATTACCAATCACACGACCACTTTTACCCCGTGTCAGCTCGGCCACATCCGGGTTCTTTTTTTGCGGCATGATAGATGAGCCAGTGCAATAGGCATCACTGATGTCAATAAATGCAAATTGTGCTGACGACCAGATAATCAACTCCTCAGACATACGGGAGAGATGAATCATAATAATAGATGCCACAGAAATAAATTCCATGGCGAAATCACGATCAGAAACAGCATCCAGGGAGTTCTCTGAAGGTGCATCAAAACCTAATTTTTCGGCCGTGTAGTCGCGATCAATGGGAAAAGTTGTTCCCGCCAGTGCAGCAGCGCCCAGTGGCATAATATTCATCCGCTTGCGACAATCGGATAGACGATCCAGGTCACGGTTGAGCATTTCCACCCATGCCATAATATGATGGCCGAACGTTATGGGTTGGGCCACCTGAAGATGAGTAAAGCCTGGCATGATCGTGTCATATTCACGTTCTGCAAGATCAAGTAAAGACTCAATCAAAGTCCTCATATTTTTACTCAGGCCATCAATGCCGTGCCGCAGATAAAGACGTATGTCAGTGGCCACCTGATCGTTGCGGGACCGCCCGGTATGCAGCTTCTTGCCGACATCACCGATCCTTTCTGTCAGACGCGCCTCTATATTCATATGTACATCTTCCAGGGTTTGCGACCAGCTAAAATCACCTTTCTCAATATCCTCGAGAATCTGATCGAGACCGGCAAGGATGGCATCACTTTCAGATGAAGTTAGCACCCCAACGCTGGCCAGCATGCTTGCATGTGCCTTTGAACCCTGAATATCAACCTCGTACAAACGCTGATCGAAAGATACCGATTCAGTATATTCTTCGACCAGTTGGTCAGTCGCTGCTGTAAAGCGGCCCTTCCAGGGCTTTTCTTCTTTAGCTGTCATGTCAATCTGTTCCCTCGCCAGGACTCTGTCGGACTTAGACGAATTATACCGAACCATGCAGCATCAACAAATCAATCAAGCCATTCATCCCGAATATTCGACCGATTATCCGGCATATATGGTAAATCTTTTAAAAGTGACTAGTTTATTAAGTAGGCATTAGCTCTGATCTGGTCAGCAACCCTCATCAAATGCACCCCCAATCCTATAGCAGACCAGGTACTGACCCCCTTTCAACAGGGGGTTTTTTAGCATTATTCCATTTACTACTGTGTTTGAAGGTGTGAAATAGAAACATCCAATATGTCAGCAACGGCAATAATACTGGACAGAAAGGCCACAATGTCATCCTGCCTACCACTCATCTGCCCATTTCACCCTGTAATCGGCAAAATTTTTGTGACTATGAGATGGATGATAGATTCAAATCAGTTAGTAAATAGCACTAACAACCTGGTTCAGCAACCCTCATCTGATACACCCCCAACGACTGGACTAGAAGATTCGGACCCCTTGTTTTCAAGGGGTTTTTTTTTCTTGCTACTGATATCATGCCTGCTTTGAGAACTGTAATCGATACTTCATACCAGCATACTGGAATGAGCAAGGAACACAGCAAAGAAATACAGGCAACACCTGTCACACCAGACTACTCCAAGTCTGTAACGGGGTTACTCTTGCTTGCCGCACTGCTAAGCACCCTGCTAATCGTGGCCGGGCGGGTCAGCAGCCTGGATCACAGTGCTATCGCTGACTTCATTGCACTGCTATCTGCCAGCTGTCTGATAGCGGTGACTGATGCGCTGGTACTGAAAGTTTTCAACCCCTTACTAATACCACTGCCGCTTCGTACAAGCCTGATCTCTGCTTATATTCTTCTAATGGTGACCACGTTCATCATTTGTTATGTGCTATATAGCATCTTTCAAAATCACTGGTCATTTACGGCGCCTACCGACTGGGCGCAGGTTTCTCTTTTACAGGTATCCATCATCGCTACGATAAATTACATCGTGGTGCTAATGGCGATATCTCAAAAGGCAAAACACACAGCAATTAGACAATCATCTCAGACAGCGAATCTGCAGGCGCTGCAATCCCGCATACGTCCACATTTCATGTTCAATAGCATGAACAGCATCGCCGGACTGATAAGAAATAATCCGGAGATGGCCGAACAAGCCCTTCAGGATCTGGCTGATCTTATCCGTGTTCTGATGGCAGATGTACGTAAGCTAGTGCCCCTGGTCGCTGAAATAGAAACATCTAAACAGTACCTGAATATTGAAAAATTACGTCTTGGCGATCGGCTGAATGTACAGTGGCATGTGCAGGGCATCCCAAAGAATTGCTTTGTCCCGTCCTTAATTCTACAGCCTTTGCTTGAAAATGCCGTCTATCACGGCATTGAGCCCAGCTTTGGCGGCGGCGTCATTGATATCGATATGCGTGCTGATAAAAGCAGAGTACAGATACTGATACGCAACCCCTTGCCAGATGACAGTGAACGCAGTCATCGTAAAGGCAACCAGATAGCGATGGATAATATCAAGCAGAGACTGGCCAGTCATTTTGGCGATGCGTCATCTCTAAGTTCCAGCCGTCGTAATGAGGTGCATATTACGAAAATTATTTTTCCCATCATAGCGAATAGACAAACAGCCTGAGGTTGAGGTGCCCTAAATATGAAAATCCTTATTGTTGATGATGAAAGCCTGGCAAGACAACGCATGCGAGACCTGCTCTCGGATCTCGGTGAAACTGAAATTGTTGGTGAAGCAGCCAATGGCAGTGAAGCAATCGAAAAGTCAGTCACCCTGAAACCGGACCTGCTATTAGTTGATATCCGCATGCCGGTGATGGATGGACTGGAAGCCGCCATGCACTTACAGGGGATGGAAAACCCACCCAAAATCATCTTTACGACGGCCTATGACGAACACGCCCTTGAGGCCTTTGAAGTAAATGCCATCGATTATCTGCTAAAACCCATTCGCAAGGAGCGACTGGAAACAGCCCTGGCAAAAGCCCGCCCGGTTAGCGCAAAACAGCTTAAAGAAGTAACTAGCGCTGCGGATACAAAATCATCCCGCAGTCATATCAGCGTTCATATGCGTGGCAGGATTACATTGATTCCTGTCATCGATATAATCTACTTTATTGCTGACAATAAATACGTCACGGTACGTACTGCCACTGAACAACACCTCATCGAGGAATCATTAGTAAGCCTGGAAGAGGAATTCTCAGATCGTTTTTTGCGTATTCATCGAAGCTCGTTAGTTAACACGGAATATCTCCGTGGCATGGAGAAAAATACCACTGGCCACTGGCGTGTCTTAATGAAAGGCATTAATGAAAAACTTGTCGTTAGTCGCAGACATACGCCCCAGGTAAGGCGCTGGGTGCGTCGATAGAGCTGCCCATACGTTTCACCATCTCTATCCCGGCAACTATTGCCTGATCCAGATAATAACCATAGAAATCTTCATTACTAATACCAATGATGGGTTTACCTGCCTGCCTGCCATCAGGACCGAATACAACCACCTGGGGGACCAGTGTCACACCGTGCCTTGCTGCCAGTTCAGACATCGTAACCTGCTTTCCGGTAAAATCCCTGACTAACTGATCACTGTCGGTTTCCAGTTCACGGGTGAGAATTCCCGGATAGCGTTCATCATCCATCAAAGGGATCATATAAAGAGAGCGTACAACACTGCAGTATGGACATCGTGATGAACCGAACATTACCACCAGCGGCTGCCCATGACAGGCAGCCTTTCGGGATTCTGCTATTAGATCAACTGCCCATGGAAGCTTTTCAGTATCCATTTCCATTTCAGCATTCTCTTCATCATCCGTGTCGACATCCATACCCGCAAACACTGGCACAGTAAAAAGGATGGTGGCTGCTATGAAAGAAAACAGGGAAGTATTCATTAATGACATTGCAGGAAAGCCTCTGACTCACTTATCATATGTTGTATCTATTTAATTATAGCAAATCAGCTGCATAATCTGTTGGAGTACCTTTTGAAAAAAATTCGTATCGGCACACGCAAGAGCCCGCTTGCACTATGGCAAGCCTACTTCATTCGAGATGAACTGCTTGCCCGGCATCCCTCTCTGGAATGTGAAATTGTTAAGCTGAGCACAGAAGGTGACCGCATTCTTGACACCCCGCTGGCAAAAATTGGCGGCAAGGGTCTATTCATCAAAGAACTGGAACAGGCGCTGATTGATGGACGCGTAGACATCGCTGTACACTCGATGAAGGATGTTACCGTTGATTTGCCTGAGGAGCTGCATATACCAGTAATTTGCCAGCGTGAAGAGCCCTGGGATGCCTTCGTTTCAAACCAGCATGAACACTTTCTCGACCTGCCCCAGGGTGCCCGTCTCGGCACATCAAGTATGCGCCGGCAAATGCAGCTAAAAGCAGCTCGACCCGATCTTGAAATTATCTCACTACGTGGCAACGTCAACACCCGCCTGGCAAAACTTGATGCCGGTGAATTTGATGCCATCATCCTCGCTGCAGCCGGCCTGATTAGACTGGAAATGTCTGACCGCATAAGAGAAGCACTGCCACCTGAACTCTGCCTGCCTGCCGTCGCACAGGGCGCGGTCGGCGTCGAATGTCGTAAAAATGATGATGAAACACTGGCTTTGTTAATGCATCTGGACCACCCGCCAACCCATGCACGCGTGATTGCCGAACGCGCGATGAATGCAACACTGGAAGGCGGCTGCCAGGTTCCCATCGCCGGTTTCTCAGAAATACATGAAGACACCCTGCACCTGCGTGGAATCGTCGGTACCCCTGATGGCAGCCTGTTATTACATGCAGATGTAGCTGGTCTTACCAGAAATGCTGAAGAACTGGGTCAGGAGGTAGCGAAACAACTGTTGGAAAAAGGTGCAGCAGATATCCTTGCCAGGGTCTATAGCTAAGCTAAGAGCCTGTGACTTCAACTCACCTGAAAAATTGCACCATCGTTGTCACCCGACCAGCCGGCCTGGCAGACAAACTGATTAATCAATTAGTAGAACTTGGTGCAAAAGTTGTTCACTTCCCGGTCATTAGAATCACTGCAGCGCCAGAACAGGGAAAACTGATAGAGCAGGCAAAACAGCTGGACACCTATGACATCGCTATTTTTATCAGTAGAAATGCGGCAATCTTTGGTTCTGCACTGATTAAACAGGCAGGCAGCTGGCCACCGGCGACTCAAATTGCTTCGATCGGTGCAGGTACAGCACAACAATTAGACGAGCTGGGCATTTCAACTGACATAATCGCACAGGGTACCGCCAACTCCGATAGTCTGCTGAAAACGCCTGCCATGAACTCTGTCACAGGTAAGCGCATACTGATATTTCGTGGCAATGGCGGTAAGGAAGAGCTTGCAGCTAACTTACGCAAACGTGGTGCAAGCGTTGATTATTTTGAATGCTATGAAAGAAGACGACCAAATAGCAATGCTGAAATTCTCAGTGATCTGTGGCGTAGAGATGTTATGAACGGTATTATTTTGACCAGTTCAGAAGGCCTTAAGAACCTCTATCAGATGGTAAATAAAGAGGATTTAATACACCTTAATACAACACCACTTTATGTTATTTCATCTACAATGGTGGAACTGTGTGGCAAACTGGGGTACAAATTAACTCCAATACTTATGCCATCTGTAGCTGACGAGGATGTGCTGCAGTCCGTATTGGCAAATTGCACAACCAGAACGTAGATCTTAGGACACTTCTATTTATATTTAAATATGGACAATAAAGAATTAGACAACAGCCTGCCTGAAGAGAAACTCGAAGAGTTAAGCACCGCTGAAGAAAATGATGTGCAAACCAATTCAACGGTAAAAAGTAAATCAGGGCTCGGACTAGCGCTGCTGGCCATCATACTGTCGCTGGCTGCCCTGGCTGCCTGTGCTTACCTGTACCTGACACACAACAATCAATCTCAGCAGCTCCTGTCCCGTATAAATGGCCTCGAAGGCACTTTACAGAACACTAGTACAGATCTGGTTAATGCTCAGCAACGGGTACAAAAAAATATAGAGCGACAACATGCTGAATTACTGACTCTCAAAAAGTCGTTAGCACAGCTGTATTCAATCACTGAGAATACACAACAAACATGGTCTATTGAGGAAGTACACCAATTACTACAACTCGCCGTCGATCAGCTTTCACTTGCAGGCAACATAGACGGAGCTCTTGCAGCACTTAATATTGCTGACCGGAGAATTGCCAGTAATGGCGACCCCGAGCTGCAATCTGTTCGTCAGCAGATAGCACGTGACATTGCCAGCTTGCATCAAATAGAACGTATAGACCTGGCGGGTACTATACATCGGCTGAACGCTGTCAGTGAATCGATAGACCATTTACCTGTAGTGCACTACAGTGCCGCCCCTGGTAATGCTAACAGCAAGGTCGCGGACAAGGAAAATGCTGATTCCGTCTGGAAAAAAATTAGTCAGGATCTATCAGGACTGGTAAAAATTCGCAGAATAGATCAACCCGCAATCCCGCTGTTGCCGCCTGATCAGCAAGTCTTTCTTCGAGAAAATACCAAGGCCCTGTTAATGACTGCGCGGCTGGCCCTGCTGCAACATGACGGTGCCGCCTATAGCAAAAGTCTGCAGCAGGCGAAGCAGTGGATTACGAGATATTTTAATACTGAGAGTCACAATACTCAGTGGGCCGTCAGTGAACTGGAAAAACTGGCCGCTGTCAATCTAGAGCCGCAATTACCTGATATCAGCGGATCGCTTAGCCAACTGCAGGCTATCACTAAGGGAAATCAAAGATAATGCGTTTCCTGCTGATACTTTTTCTCGCTTTGGCATCAGGCATTGCTCTAACACTGCTTGAAGATAATCCAGGCTATATTCTGATCACCCGCGAACCATGGTCGTTGGAAACATCATTGACAATATTCGCACTCGGTCTTGCTCTTGCTTTTGCTCTTATATATGTCTTTGTTCGTCTGCTAAATAATTTAGTCAGCGCCCCCGCAAACCTTCGCCACTGGCAGATGCAGCGCAGCAAGGACCAGGCAATTAAAGATACGAAACATGGACTAGCTGCTGCCATTAACGGGAACTGGGAGACCGCAGAGAAGCTTCTCAACAAGAGAATGGAAAATAACCCACAGGGTGAAGTAAATCTTCTTGCATCAGCGTGGGTTGCACAGCAGGATAATGAACTGCAAAAAAGAGATGATTTTATAACCGCTGCCAGTAATTTTGATGATTCATCATCAGATGACATAGATATGGCAATAGGCCACATTCAGGTCACCCTGCAAAAACAGGCCGGGCAGACAGAACAGGCGTTAGCGACAGCTCGTCATTTATATCAGGAATCACCTGCAAACCCGGCAGCCATTCGCAGTCTAATTACCCTTCTAAAAGAAACAAAACAATGGCAGGAACTGCTCTTAACACTTGCCGCCTCAAACAAGCGCCATATTTTATCTGAAAAAGAATTGTTAGGTCTACAGACGCTGGCTGCAACAGAATTGCTTTCATCAGCAGATGTAATTTCAGATCTCGAAAAATACTGGAAAAACCTGGCAAAAAATACGCGTAAACAAACAGATGTAATAGCCAGCTACAGCCGCAGTTTACTGAGGTTTGAACAACACCAGGAAGCAGAAGCAGTGCTTCACACTGAATTAAAACGACAATGGTCAGATGAACTGATAGAAATCTATGGCCAGATTAAAACCGATGATCCTGCCTCCCATTTAAAACATGCCGAGTCATGGCTTGCAGAACATCCCACCGACAGCTCGCAAATGCTTTGCATGGGCAGACTTGCAGTTCAGAACAAGCTATGGGGCATGGCGCGCAGCTTTCTTGAAATTGGTGCACAGAATGGAGACAACAACGATGTTTATCTTTTACTCGCCTGGTTACTCGAGTCACTAGATGAACCCGAAGAGGCTTTGAAAACCTATCGATCAGGCCTGGAAAAATGTCTTAACAGTGGTCCAAAAACATTTACCGTACCTAGCAGTTCTAATATCGAAATTTATGACGGTGAAGATATCATCCCCGATGCGGTCTCGGTAGAAAAAAACGAGCACAATAAAGAGCAGGAGACTCAGTCTCCATCATTGGCATATTCAAATGAGTCAAAATAAAGATGCCCCTGCTGCAGCCCGACTAGTGGAAAACTTTCCTGTATCGCATTGACCATTGGTGGTGGCCCGCTAGCGTAAACATCTACCCCCTGTAAGTCAGGAAAATCTTCCATCACCTTTTCGTGTACCCAGCCCGTTGCGCCAGTCCAGTTATCGGAAGCATGCGGCTCAGATAAGACCTGGGTATACGTTAAACAATCGAGTTCCTCTATCCACTGTTTCAGCTGCTTGTCAAAATACAGGTCCTTTGCTGCACGCGCACCCCAATAAAGATGTATTGGGCGGTCGCATCCTTGTGCTCTCACACCCTCAAGCATACTTTTCAGCGGGGCAAAACCCGTACCACCAGCAATCATTACTGCCGGTCGACTACTATCATCACGCAGAATGAATGTACCAAACGGACCCTGAATTCGGAGCATGTCTTTTTCTTTCATTTCATTAAAGACCTGACCGGTAAAAAAGCCGCCAGGAACTTCCCGTATATGCAACTCGATAACACCTTCTGATGAAGGTGGGTTCGCCATGGAAAAACTGCGACGTCGACCATCACGCAATAAAAAATCCAGGTACTGCCCGGCATGAAAAATAAATTTTTCATGCGGCGGCAGCTTTAATTCAACCAGCATTACATCATCAGCCATTTTTTCCAGCCTATTCACACGGCAAGGCAATGTTTTTATTTCGATATCTGCTACCGCATCAATGGTTTCCACTTCCAGCTCAATATCACCTTTCGTATGTGCCTGGCAGCAGAGAACATAACCTGCTTTTTCCTTGTCCTCTGTCAGTGCACGAGGTTTTTCATCCCCTTCATATTCAACCTGGCCGCCATGCAGCAACCCCATGCAGCTGCCGCAAAAACCATTACGGCAGTTATGCGGAATAACAATGCCCTGTCTCAATCCGGCACTGAGAATATTTTCACCTGTTTGGGTATTAAAACTTCTGCTGTCATTGACCAATTTAACTTTGTCTGTCATAAGTCTGCTCGTGTATACGCCTGATATTTTCAATATGTGTGGATTGTACATGCCAAGGTCATTTTCTTAACCCCTAAATCACCCTCAAAACTATGCCTGAACTACCCGAGGTCGAAACGACCTGCCGCGGAATTGCCGAGCATGTTATCGGCCATACCATTACTGAAATTCGTATCAATAACCCGAATTTACGCTGGCCCGTACCGGTGCATGAAATACAATCATTGCTACCTGGTCAGAAAATTATCGCAGTAAACAGGCGTGCAAAATACATATTACTCGATTGCGGCAACGGCCATCTTATAATCCATCTCGGTATGTCTGGTAGTTTGCGTATACTGAAACAAACTATCCAGGCTGAAAAACATGACCATGTAGAAATATTTTTTGCTAACGGGACAGTACTACGATTGCGCGACCCACGACGATTTGGTGCCGTGCTGTGGACAGATCAATTACCCGAAAAACATTCATTAATTGCTTCGCTTGGCCCGGAGCCCCTTGAAGACAAATTCAATCAGGAATACCTGTTTCAGATGACACGTAAACGCCAGCGCTCGATAAAGAATCTCATTATGGATGCACATATTGTCGTGGGCGTTGGCAATATTTACGCGAGCGAGGCCTTGTTCCATGCTGGCATACGGCCAGGAAAATCAGCTGTCAGGCTTACTAATATGGATTGTCACAGACTCGTTGCTGAAATTCGCCGTGTTCTGACACAGGCTATCGCCGCAGGCGGCACAACGCTGCGGGATTTTACCGACAGTAATGGTAAAGCCGGTTACTTCAGCCAGGAGCTCTTTGTCTATGGTCGAGAAGGAAAAAACTGCCTGTTATGCGGCAATAGTATCAAGCGTAAACTGATCGGCCAGCGTTCCAGCTTTTATTGCCCGAACTGCCAGAAATAACTACCGCCAGACCGATAAATGCTTGTACCAGCACAAGGAATATGCGATTTTTGATCAGAACAAGCAGGAAAAGAGATATGACTCTTAATAATTTACTTTAAGTTTGCTCTGGAACTGCCATATAACCTTGTGTTTTACTGGAACTAAATCTATAGTTATAGTTTCAGGAAGAGTCAAACTAAAGGGGCGTTCGATGTCTAAGCATGGAATTATTGAGGATTTTGAGGCATATAGTGAATGGCGTAAACAGGTTAGAAACGTCATCAAGAAGTATCGTGATGTTGCCAAGGCGGAAGACCTGACCAATGCCAATAGCGAACAACGCCTGAACCAGATCATCAGCACGCTGAATGATGACAAACTCTATATCGCCTTTGTCGCTGAATTCTCGCGTGGCAAATCAGAGCTAATCAACGCCATATTCTTTGCCACATTGGGCAAGCGCGTACTGCCATCCAGCGCAGGCCGAACAACCATGTGCCCCAGTGAATTGATGTACGATAATCAATTTGAGCCCTCAATTCGACTGTTGCCCATTGATACCCGCTCTACCGGCACCAGTATTCAGGATTATAAAAGCATGCCTGAAGAATGGAGTGAGTACCCGCTGGATATTGATTCCCCTGAACAAATCGCCGAAGTACTCAAGCATATTACCGAGGTCAATACCGTAAAACCCGGACATGCTGAAAATCTGGGCCTGCATATTACTACCGACGAAGGGCACGAGGATGGCCTGCATATTGATGAAAATGGTGAAGTAGAAATTCCTCGCTGGCGACACGCCATCATCAACTTCCCTCACCCTCTGCTGGATAAAGGACTGGTCATACTCGATACACCTGGTTTGAATGCACTGGGTGCAGAGCCTGAGTTGACCCTCAACATGCTCGCCAGTGCCCATGGAGTGATGTTCATCCTGGCAGCAGATACCGGCGTGACTAAATCAGATCTTGCCGTCTGGCGTGACCATATCAATATGGGTGAAATAACAAGCCGACAAAAGGGCCGCCTGGTAATTCTGAACAAGATTGATGTCCTGTGGGATGAATTGCGCGATCAGAAAGAAATTAACGAAGAGATTAATAAACAGGTCAAGGAAACAGCTAAAATTCTCAATGTAGAGAAGGAAATGATCTTCCCGGTTTCGGCCCAGAAGGCACTTACTGCAAAGATCCGCAACAAGAACAAAATGTTAAATAAAAGTCGCATTATTGAACTCGAAGATGCGCTTTCAGACATGCTGATTCCTGCCAAACGAGACATCGTCACAGATACTGTTGAACGAGACATGGCTGATATGGACAAATCAATCCAGCTGGTAATAATGCAAAGGCTGGCAGGTGTTGATGAACATATTGCTGAACTTGCCGGGCTAAGCAGTAAAAATACTGAAGTTATTGAAAATATGCTTCTTAAAGTAAAGAATGACAAGGAACATCTGGAACGCAGCCTGCAGCGCTTTCAGGCTACTCGAAGTATTTTTACCCGTCAGACAGTTGCTCTTTATCAGCGACTAGATCCCAAAGCAATGGAAACTACCATCGCGAATACCCGCAAAAATATGAAGATCAGTTTTACAAGCCGGGGTATAAAAAGCGCAATGAAAAAATTCTTCGCGTCTGTATATGAAGCCTTCGATGCGGCAGCCGATCAGTCAAATGAGATTAAGGAGCTGATGCAGGGCGTCTATTCAAAGTTCCAGGAAGAACATGGCCTGGTGAATATAAGGCCCGGAGGCTACTCAACAAGAAAGTATCTGCGCGAAATTAAACGACTTGAGCAAAGCAGCGAGCGCTTTGTCAAAACAACTTCACTGGTCATGCTTGACCAGGGTGTTATTACAGAACGTTTCTTTGATTCAGTATCATCAAGAATCAGGCAAATTTTCCAGAAAGCCAACAAAGATGCGGATAACTGGCTTAAAACAATTATGTCACCTATGGAAGCCCAGATCAGGGAACACCAGATTCAGTTGCGCCGTCGCCTGGAAAGCATCAAACGTATCCATAAGGCCAGTGACACCCTTGAAGACCGCCTGTCAGAGTTGAGGTATGTCCGGGATGGAATTGTCGAACAGGGCAGTAAGATGAACCACATTAAACGCAAGATGAAAGCAATACTTGCCAAAGATGAACCAGAGGACGAATCACAAGCTACGGCTTAAAGGAAATATAGACCAAGGACCAAGGACCAAGGACCAAGGACCAAAATATTATGAGTCCCTGTTTGGGGGCTGTCATTATCTGACAATAGTAGCTGCATCCTCTGAGCTTACTTTTCTTACTTCTGCCTTGCCCAGC
>JAUVSB010000001.1 GCA_030597275.1 Gammaproteobacteria bacterium | reverse complement strand
TTCCTGGCAGAATTTGATGCTGGACTGGATGTAACACACTGGACGGGCCATACCGGCTGCGTCATCCTTGCTCCACACCTGCCTCAATTAACAAAAAAATCTGTTGGCTTGCCACATATTGATGATGCTAATGAACGACAAATAGCAGAAGGCATGTGCTGGCATGAGAAGGCAGAGCTTTATAACAATGGCATGCCATTCAAAATAACAGCACGTGATGAAAGTGGTGTAATCGTAACTATTCTTGCTGATAACTATTATGGATACTGCAAAAAAGAGGTCAAAACGCAGATTGGATTTTCAGCCAACCTGTTTGGCCTTGCCGAAGAGGAACATGCCGGTGGGGCGCTGGCTTTCCCACGAAGAAATCATGGTATTGAGTTTGGTGTTGACTCTGTAACACGTGAGCCAGGCTACAAATTTCAGGATATTGTAGAACGTTATGGTCACATAATGGATCTGCAACCAGAGGGTTATGGTATTGACAAGAAATATCCTGAGGTGGTCTATGTTCATCAGGATTTACGCATGGACCTGGAGGCGCAAACCATACAATGGGAAGACGACGGTGACACCAGGACTATACGCCTGCAGCCGGGAAAGACCTATATCCAGCCCAATGGTTACAAGGTTGAGATGCATAAGCATCCCAGTGCACCTTCCTGGCGTTTGATCGGTACTGACCCTGAAGGGACGTTTTGTCACAAACCCAGCACAGTATCAGGTGGTGGCAAGTCTGAAATTTCCAAATCAATCGACGACACAGTGATTTATGGTCCTTTATTCGTGGATGATTTGCAGACTGATCTGGATCGTGTGGAAGAGATATACCGGGCAGACTACCGTGACCGCTTCAAACCGGGATTTGAAGATGAAGACAGAGATCCTTCTCGCAGGCCCGTCAGTCCAAAGCGAAGTCTTGGTTCAGTGATCAAATTACTGACACCTTCGCCAAGTTATAAAGATGAGTACAATGAATGGTTAATGACCATACCACCAAGGATCCTTGCGCTGGTGTTCCTCATCAAGCGTTTCTATCGTGATTCCTGGGGTGAGAACTGGCGTGACTATATCTCTGTTGATGAAATTGATGGCGCGGCAGGCCATGAGATAAAACTGTATGACCGGCGCATCATTGCCTCGTATCTTCGTATGGGTTTCGATGAAGCTGGGAAATGGCGAATCTTCAAAGTCAGACAGGACTTTATTGCCACAGAAAAGATACAGAAAGAAGATGATATCACTGTCTCCATTGTTGTACCGCCCAGCTGCCTTGAAGGCTGTCAGGAAAGCATAAAAGGGGAGCATAGCGTAAAGCTGGTTAGCAATTGTGAGTACCGTTTATTTCAGCGCCCCGATGATGCCATCATTCCGGGTTTTGACAGTCAGGCGGAATCAGATATTGCCAAGCCTGGCAATTTTCTTGCTAACTATGAACCATTAAAAGGTGAAAATCTGGCAGCTGTTGTTGAGGATGTACTGACATTTAATAACTATTCAGCACCAATGAAAAAACGTCTGCAGCAAGCCTATGATGAAGGTGACAGTTTTGTTGTTTCATCGGCACATCCAAGGCTTGTTGATGGTTTACCCAGTAAAAACCCAAGATATCTTCAGGATCGTCAGGACCTGGTCGATCCAGTGCGAAGTTATATCGCTGAAATGGGTGCCCGCTTCCATCGGAAAGTCCCATTGGGGCAACCGATTTGCCATCCTGTTGATGCCGTATTGACTGGTCGTCGCAACAACCCGCCTGAGCCGGGTATTCGACCCTTAGCTGTTTATAATCCCATCCATTATCAGGAGTTGCCGGAACTGTTTATGGACTTTGTCTGTAGCCTGACAGGTAAGTCTCCATCGACTACCGGTGCGGGCAGTGAAGGTGCTCTGACCAAGGGACCATTCAATGCCCTGCGGCCTACAGTAGATCTGAACAATGCGCTGGTTTCCTACATATTGACTGGCTACGCCGGTTACTCCAGCTCGGCGGGTCATGTCGGGCCAAATGTACAGGTTGATCATGACATTAGCCTGTTGATACCTGAGATTTGGTCTCGTTTATCTGTAGAGCAGCGTAAGCCTGAAGTAATGATCGAAAAAGGCTACCTGGAGCAGCTTGAAGACTTTGAACATGGAGGTAGTACCATTCTCGCTAGTCGGCTTGGCTACCGTATAACCGATCGTTTCGTTCATGGCTTCCTTGGTAAAATATTTGATAATCCCAATGCGGTTTTCACTGAAGAAATACTTAAACCTGAAACTCAGAGCCTGGAGGTTTTCGTTGATGGAATAAACAATATTGTTGAGGCGCAAAAAATAGTTGCTCAGCAATATATTGATGACGGAAGCATAGAAGATGCCTGCCCGCCATTACAGGCTCTGCTACATATTATGGCTGAAGGGGAATATCTGGGTAAGGATATCCAGCATCAGGATATCCGTTCTATGTTTACTCGTGAATACCTGCTGCAATCAGACTGGTATCATGAACGACTCAAGACCAAGCAGAATCGAGAAACGAGGCTTTGGCAGCGGCATATAGCTTATCTGACTAGTTTTACCGAAAAAAATGGTTATGCCGATGTGATAGAAGACCTGGATATTGCACATAAGATAACCGCAGCGCATGAGCGCTTAAGTTATGTTCAAAGCGACGACTATCTGGTGAAACTAAATGGGACACTAGGCGCAGATACTTTAGGATTTTAGGTAATAGGTAAATGAGGATTGCTTTTGGGTTTCCTTTTACCTTTCCTCTTTAACCTGCTTTAAGCAAAAACAACCCATGTCGTGGCAATATACTTAACACCTTTCTCAAGCTTGACGGCCCGGTGCTCATGGGTCCAGAAAGGGGGGAATAACACCAGTTTTCCCTGTTCAGGTTTTATTTTTGCATTTTGAAATAGAAACTCTGTTTCACCACCAGGGCCTTCCACATCATTCAGGTACCAGAGAGCAACCAGTTGCCGCTGACTGAAGTCATGGCTGCCACCATCGATGTGCCAGTGATAATATTCGCCAGGGGAATAACGTTGCAAATTGTAGCCCATGTCCTTGAAGGGGCCCTTGAAGTAACTATATTTCTCCCGGAATTCAAGCACAGCTCGGCCCAGTGACTGAAACAGGGCACGATCAATGTCCTTCCAATCAGGTTTTCCGCTCACTACAAGATCCGTGGTCTTTTTAATACTTTGATTGCTGCTTACCGTTTGGCCAATCCGGCCGGGGTACTGATCCTGTTCGCTGGCTTCGAAGCGCCGAATCATCTCATCGCACAGCTCATCCGGTAGTGCGTTCTTTTTTTCAAAGATAAAAGTATTAGGGATGATTTCCCTGATTGATTTCAGTTCAGTGCTGGCAGGTTTGTCGTTCATGCTTATTTCTTTATCTGGATTTTGGTGGCTTTGTTAAAAATACTTACAGGGTTCGGGATTCAATGAAGTCCTGAAATTGCTTCCGGTCTATTTTACCTTCTTTCCTGAACATTTCCTGAAGATCTTTAGCCACTGATAACCAGTGTATTCCACCTTCACTGGCAATCTTTTCAAAGTGCTCTGATGAATTATCATTTAACCATTTGTCATAGGCCTCACGCAGAGCAGGGAACAGAACTTTTCGCATATGCCCAATATTGGCAATATAAAAATGCAGGCGGGCAGGCTCCAGGTTCTCGATGATATTGGGGATGGTATTAATGCAATCAGCCAGGTTATCCCTGATGGCGCGCAACATCAGTTCTAGTGGTGCATGGTCAGCAGCGCTTATCATTTTCTGCCAGGTATCCCCAAGCTTTTTACCTGCCATGATTTCACCTATCTCATGGGCAACCAGGGTTTCTATTTCTCTGTCACACAATTGCGCCAGGCTTTGTTCCAGCTCGTTTTCAAAATCATAACAGGATATGGCGCGCACCAGGGGCGACTGTCCCTTATTCCAGAGGCTTTCCTCAACCTTCTCCCATACTGTGCGGCGCAAAGACTCACTGCGGATAAAAATTGTGTTTCCCTGGCTCAGTGCGGGTGGTGCAGACAGTTCACGTGCATGTTCTTTGCCGCTGACGATAATACGATATTCATCGTGATCCTGTGTCTGTTTGATGTCAGCAAGAAAAAAGTGTGGTTTGCCACGCAGAATATAACCGGCACTGTAAATGAGGTTCTCTTTTTCTATGGCATTGTTGATGCCATCGATATCAAACGGCTCAAATTCCTCTTCACCAATGCTAATTGGTTTGATCGGGGTTTCCTCAAGCGTTTCCCAGAATGATTCACGCTCAGTCAGCCAGCTACCGATGCTGTCATTATCAATACGGTCATCAAAGCCCATAGCATGTTCCCAACGATAGTACTCGCGCATCTTTAACAGGTAGATGCAGAGGGTATAGTTACCCGCATGCGATGCATCAGATATATGGCAATTGTGCTGCACATGTCTCTGCAGTTCTGATAATTTAAATTCCATACACAACCCGTAGCAGTATTCTCATCTGTGACATGACTTATTGTAGAATACAGTAATACTGAAATAACCCCTACAAGAGAGTCTATTTTGAGAATTCGTAGCAAGTGGAGCGCAAAAAATCGTGATCGTACACCTGAAGAGATAGCGGGCGTCGTAGGTTTTATTGCCTGGCGTATATGTACCCAGGCTGTACTTGAGCTGGAAAATAACAATTTTCAAACTGACACCCAGGTGCAGCGGCTGGCAATTATCTGGGAATTTGCTGCTTTTTTGATACATGTCACCGACCGCATGATGTACGACCGTATGGATGAAGAGGAACGAGCTGTGTTTATCTCTGCCATGGCAAAAGCAATGGCGCAAACCATGCAGGACAACATGGAAGATTTCCTCGGCAACGGCTTTTACAAGCCAGATCTGATCAATACACTAAATATACGTATGAACGAATACTCCAAGTTTGGCTATAGCGATGAAAGTGGCCCATCCTTCCCGATGCTACGCTACTTCGGTGAATGTGTTACGGCCGTGATGGGTGAACGACAGAAGAAATGGATCACCACACAAATCATTGATATTGAGGCCCCGGATGCTATCAAGACATTAAAGCGCGGTATTGCTAATTTGTTGCCGGATGATGAGGATGAGGAAAAAGACAAAACCTGAAAAGCTCAGGGGGCATATTTCAGTTTTTGTTATCGAAGACTAGAGATGACGGTGGCGGAGAGCGCAGACAATAAAAGGGCGCGCAATGCGCGCCCTTTTATTTTTCTTTGATGCCCAGTTTTGCTGAATCGAGATTAATTCGTCCAGTTGCCAAAGTTGTCCTGAGTTTTTTCGAGGCCATCGTCATAACCTGCTTCATAGGCTTCAGTTAGACGCTGTTCTTCACGTTTGACGTTGCACAAATAGCCGCCTTGCCAGCCCTGGATGTATTCATTGTCAACACCCATTTCTTCCATCTTGACTACTGCATCATAATATTCTTTGTTCATGTAAAGTCCCCTAAATGTCTTTAAATACTTTGTCAAACAATGCTGAGATGACTATATAAAGGCATCTCAAGATTCGGTAAATAATTAATCCCTCATTTTGGCCCAGTTTAGTAGTTTTGTCCAGTTCATGTTTCTCCGTAAAGGTGAAATAAGCGTGTTGAATTAATCAATAAATTTACTGTATTTTTTAGCTTAATTTTTAACTTTAGCCATAGTGGCCATACGTCTTTTGGGCATATCCTACTAGCACAATCTGGTATTATTAAGCTTTTGATTAACTGGATTAGTGTGGAGTAGATTTATGAGCGAGCATGATGACATGGATTTCACCAGTGGCATGTCGGCTTTCGAAGCCAAACATTTTTCAACAGCAATGCGATTTCTGTCGCCTTTAGCTGAGAAAGGGAATAATGAAGCAATGCATAGAGTGGCCATTATGTATCAAAATGGTCTGGGTGTAGGGCGTGATCCGGAGTCAGCGGTTAAATGGATGCTTAAAGCCGCAGAAGATGGCCATGCTATCGCGCAGCACGGCATGGGATTCATGTATATGGAAGGCGATGGTGTCGACAAAGACATGGAACAGGCGGTTAAATGGTTTACCCTGGCGGCAGAGCAGGGTCTCGCCGGTTCACAAACTACACTGGCTATGATGTATGAAGAAGGCAATGGCGTTGAGAAAGATCCTGAACTGGCCAAAGAATGGTATGCGAAGGCGGGGTTTTAATGCGTCCAGCTCACCTGATAAAAGTCCTGGAACGTGAGTTCCTCAGTGCCAGTGAGGGGCTGCATACGCCTGTTATGCTCTGGGGCGCTCCCGGTGTCGGCAAGTCCCAGATTGTGCAGCAGATAGCCAGTTCACACGATGTCGCGGTGATTGATGTTCGCCTTTCACAAATGGAACCGAGTGATTTACGCGGCATTCCCATGCGGGTGAATGATTACGTCGAATGGGCCATTCCATCAATGTTGCCGAATATCGAACGTCACGGCGATACGGGAATCCTGTTCCTGGATGAAATTACCTCAGCGCCACCCAGCGTCTCGGCTGCCGCTTATCAGTTAATTCTGGACCGCAGCCTGGGAGAATACAGGGTACCTCCCGGCTGGGCGATATTTGCTGCAGGTAATCGTCAGGGGGATCGTGGTGTAACCTATACCATGCCGTCGCCATTAGCCAATCGTTTCTCACATTATGATGTTGATATTAACCTCGATGACTGGGTCAGCTGGGCGTATTCTCATGGCATAGACGACCGCTTGATAGCCTTTCTACGCTTTCGTCCTGAAAAACTGTTTGAATTTGACCCGGCGCACAACCCTGTGGCATTCCCTACCCCTCGCTCGTGGGAATTTGCTAACAATGCAATACAGAAATTTGAAGATCAGCCTGAATTGCTTACGGAAACCCTGCAGGCCTGTGTTGGTCCGGCTACTGGAATTGAATTAAAGGCCTATATTGAGAACCTGACAAATATGCCAGACCTGGATGAAATCATTGCTGGTAAAGATGTGCCGGTACCCGCTGAAGTAGACCTACAATATGCCGTGGCCACAGCACTGGTGGGCAGGGCGATACGGGAACAGGGAAGTGATAATGCAGCCAGTGTAATCGGCAATATTTTGAGCTTTGCCGGTAGCTTCCCGCAGCGTGAAATGGGGGTAATGATGGTCTCTGATATGAATCGTGCCCTGGGAGAGGAAATGTTCTCAGTTCCTGAGTTTGATCAGTGGGCGGATTCAATTGCTGACCTGATGATCTTTAGTCGCTAGTGCCTGAAATGGATCTCGCGGGTATAGAACAGAAGCTCGCTACTGCTCGTACCCGACTTATCCTGGACAGACCTTTTCTTGGTGCCCTGGTATTACGCCTGCCGCTTGTGGCGGCTGATCGCAAATGGTGCAAAACCACAGCGACGGATGCCAGGAAGCTTTACTTCAATCCTGAGTTTATTGACGGTCTTTCGCTAGCGGAAACAGAATTCATGCTGGCTCACGAAGCCCTGCACTGCGGCCTGGCGCACTTTGCGCGAAGAAATAACCGGGTTAAATGGCGCTGGGACATTGCCTGTGATTATGCCATTAACCCTTTGCTGCTGGACGAAGGCCTGACGGCGCCTTTTGGCATACTCTATGACAAAGGTTTTGCCGAAATGACGGCTGAAGAAATTTATCCCTATCTGGATAAAAAAATGGCTGATCAGACGATAGACCAGCACATATATGATGCAGAAGAAGATGATGGCGATCAGGGCGAGGGCTCGGGTGAAATGCCTGCAAATGGCGACCTTTCTGCTGATGATGGCGAAGTCACAGATAAAGGGGGCGGCAGTGATGTCAAAGGAAAAACTGGCGCTAAAGCCGAGTCCGATACCGATGCCGGAGGTGCAAAGCGTCCACGTCCATTGAGCGGGCAGCAGCGCGAAGACCTTGCTGTGCAATGGCAACAAAGACTGGCTGGAGCTGCACAACAGGCGATTCAGGCAGGAAAAATGGATGGCTCCCTGGCGCGTCTGGTCGATCACATGCTGCAACCAAGCTTGCCATGGAGGATGCTGCTGGCACGTTACCTCAGTTACACCGCACGAAATGATTACAGTTATATGCGCCCGTCTAACCGCAGAGACGGGCCGGCTATATACCCCAGCTTACGCAGTACAGAGGTTAATATTGTTGTAGTCGTTGATACCAGCGGCTCAATCAGTAGCTCTGAAGTGAGCGAGTTCCTGAGTGAGATAAATGCTATTAAAGGACAATTGTCCGCCCGCATTACCCTGCTTGCCTGTGATGCCAAAATTGCAGAGTCCTGCCCATGGGTGTATGAGCCCTGGGAAGAGGTTGAGTTGCCGGAAAAACTGCAGGGTGGTGGAGGGACTTCTTTCTTGCCTCCTTTTCAATGGTTGGAAGGGCGGGATATTCAGCCTGATTTGTTAGTCTATTTTACCGATGCAGAAGGTGAATTCCCTCAGCAGGAGCCAGCCACGGATGTATTATGGCTGATTAAAGGTAAGAACAAAGTGCCTTTTGGTACTCGTGTACAGTTGAATTAAAACGACTATAAATCAGATATGTCACTGACAAATGAAGACAATCTACGATTGAATGTATTGCTCCGGCAGAATTTATATGCCCTGCGTATTGATGAATCTAAAATGCTTATCGATGCACTGACAGAAAGGGGTGAGGGGCGGATAGTATTGAATTCCAATTGCCGTGATGAAAAATACATAGGCATGGTAAAAGAATTGATCTCCACCCATATCCTCGGTTCGCCTATCGGTTATCCTGTCTACATTCACCGCTGGGCAAGAATGGGGCAGACAAGAAAAAAAGAAAGTTTGCAGAACCTGTTGAAACTCGGTGAACCTGAGGCTGTCGTTGCTGTTGCGCACTCAGAAAACCTGCCGGTTGAGGTTGCCAGGCATGCCTGGTGGGCTCTTCCAACTGAAGAAAATGCACGTACTCTACTGCGTCATCAGAGCGTTATTGATGATGCGCTGGGGCAGGAACTGGCGGTGTTCCTGATGGAATTTCTGCCCTTTGAAGCGGAGGCTTTACGTATTGTTGAAACGGTCGGTTTATTGCTTCAGCCCGGTATCTTATCTGAAGAAGATCGCCAGTCACTGTGGAAAAAAGCGGCCCATAAATCAGCGTATTATCCCGGTTTTCTTATATCTAGCGCCGATAATCTACCGCTCCAGGCAGAGCCACATCGTAGTTATGAAGAACTGCGTCAGCAGCTTGATTCAGCAATACGTGACGGCAATAAAGCCGCTGAGTTATATCTCTGGATACATAGCAGCAGGGGCAGGGCGTTCCTGCAAACGATACGCCTGGCTTTAAAGCGTCCTTCGCAACAGGATGTAGTTGTGGCTTTATTCAATGCTATAGGTTTTTACTTTGCAGATCTTGGGCTCACTCGACGGTTTCGAACAATCGAGGACTTACAATCATTCAATGCGGGCATTTGCAATGGTGATTGTGAAAAAACATGTCAGCAACTATCAACCGAAATTGAATGGATACTCCGCCACATCCCTGATAGTGAAGAACGTGTCCATGCACTACTGGGACTCGCACAGCTCAGTGAAGTACTGCTAGACCCGATATGCGGGGGTAACGACTGCCTGGGATCCGTTTTGCGTAAACGGATAAAACCCGTCAGTGAACCGCTGCTGGAGATGGTGAGTCGGCTTGAAGATTAAACCGCCCCACGTTCCAGGTCCGAAAACTGAAAATTAAATTCATGAAAGTCACAAATGTAGCTATATCGTTGATTATAACAGTCAAGCCTGAAGATCTGGATAGTCATTCATCTGCCGCAGCTGAGGTGGTTGGTAAAGAGCTTGCCAGGCAGATTGCAAATTATGAAAAAGATAAAAAGCTAGGCTATTTCCCAGCCATGGAATTCTTTCAGGAAACCAGGACCACTGTTGATGCAGATTTACTCGATGCAGCGGATAGTCTCGCCTGGCTTGCGACGCGACTGGTACGTGAAGAAGTACGCAAGCGTCTGCGCCCCATCTTCTCCAGCTTACGATTTGATACCATGCAAAACCTTATGTACACGATGCCCAAAGCCCGTCCAGGCAAACCCGGTTCGACAGAAAAACTCATACAGCATTTGACGCCGAATAAAGTCAGATTGGAACTGACAGCAAGAATTGTTAACCGTGACGAAGTGGAAAAAGACCTCAAGCGCTACACCTCTCACCTTGTCTTCCGCTGGCTTAATGAACATTTTGAAAGTATTGAAGTAACTAATTGTCGCCAGCTGCCCTGAATGCTTATGAATAGTAGTAGTTCTCTATAGTATTTGATAAGTATTTGGTAATATTTCGTTGTAATTTGGCTAAAGGAGCTTCTGATCAATTCATGAACTCGTATCTTACGCCTAAAATATCCAGTTTTTTCGTTGTAAACCTTCGCAATAGCTAGCTATTACGTGCGGTTTTCGCCTCAAACCTGAATATTTTAGAACGCAATCTACTTCGTCCAGAATTAATCAGAGGTTCCTTAATGATGAATAAACAGGTAAGCAGGGGTCTCGATGGATTTTTTACCCATATTTCTAAATATAAAAGAGCAAGATTGCCTGGTAGTAGGTGGGGGGCAGATTGCTGCTCGTAAAATTGCGCTGCTTAGAAAAGCAGGTGCCAGGGTTACAGTTATTGCGCCAGTTCTATGTGAAGAGCTCGAGTTATTGGCCATAAGCAACGATATTAATCATCTGCAACGAGAATTTAATGAAACTGATATCACCAACCAGGCTGTGATCATTGCGGCCACAAATAAACGTGATATCAATGAGTCTGTATCAGTGGCAGCCCGTAACAGGGGAATTCCTGTCAATGTAGTGGATAATCCGGATCTTTGCAGTTTTATTATGCCTTCTATTATTGATCGTTCCCCGGTACAGATTGCTGTCTCAACTGGAGGTGCATCTCCTGTATTGGCACGCCTGCTTCGTGGAAGACTCGAATCATTTATCCCGTCAGCCTGTGGTCGTTTGGCAAGCATTGTTGAAGAATACCGTGACTCAGTGAAAAAACGGTTCTCAAATGTAGAATCCCGTCGTTTTTTCTGGGAGCGTATTTTACAGGGTCATATTGCGGAGCTGGTCTACGCGGGCCATGATGATGAAGCAAGATCTGCGCTAAATGATGAAATTAACCGCAGTGACGACGATACAAGCCTTGTTGGGCAGGTATTTCTTGTTGGTGCGGGTCCCGGTGACCCTGATCTGCTTACCTTTAAGGCTCTCAGAATGATGCAACAGGCAGATGTCGTTGTTTACGACCGACTGGTATCTGAGCCGATACTGGATATGGTGCGCCGTGATGCCGAGCGAATCTATGCTGGCAAGGAGAGAGATAATCACGCTATCCAGCAGGAAGATATCAATCTGTTGTTAATCCGCCTGGCTAAAGAAGGGAAAAAAGTCTTGCGCCTGAAGGGTGGTGATCCGTTTATTTTTGGTCGCGGCGGTGAAGAGATAGAGGGGCTTATGGAAGAGGGTATTCCATTTCAGGTGGTGCCGGCAATTACTGCTGCCTCGGGTTGCTCGACCTATTCCGGTATACCGTTAACCCATAGAGATTATTCACAGGCCTGCATCTTTGTTACAGGTCATCTGAAAGATGGCACCTGTAATCTAAACTGGCCAGCGCTGGCGCAGCCTAACCAGACTATAGTTTTCTATATGGGGTTGCAGGCAGTGAATGTTATTTGTAAAGAGTTGATAGCCCATGACATGCCACCGTCGACTCCTGCGGCATTAATTCAACAGGGAACGACACCGCAGCAGAAGGTATACATCGGTGATCTGGATAGCCTGCCGGAATTGGTCAGGCTGAATGAAATCAAAGCTCCTACGTTGATTATAGTGGGACAGGTGGTTCAGCTACACGAGAAATTAAACTGGTATAAGGGCGGGAATAAAATCCCTGTTAATTGATATGTTTCAAAGAATTAGTGAAGATATTGAATGTGTATTCGAGCGTGATCCTGCAGCCAGAAATACGCTTGAAGTACTGACTGCCTATCCGGGGCTACATGCCATCTGGGGGCATCGTCTTAGCTCATTCCTGTGGCGCCACCACCTTAAATGGCTGGCTCGCATGAATTCACATATATTTCGCTGGTTGACCGGTGTCGAGATTCATCCTGGTGCGACTATTGGCTGTCGCTTCTTTATCGATCATGGCATGGGTGTTGTTATTGGTGAGACTGCAGTAATAGGCAATGATTGCACCCTCTATCATGGTGTGACATTGGGAGGTACTAGCTGGGATAAGGGCAAGCGCCATCCGACACTGGAAGATAACGTGGTTATCGGTGCCGGGGCAAAAGTTCTTGGGCCTATAATCATCGGCGCAAGTGCAAAAATTGGTTCGAATTCAGTGGTCGTTAAAGATGTACCTGCCCAGGCGACAGTGGTAGGCATACCTGGCCACATCGTCAATGCCCAACAAACCGAAAATGAGGGTAAACGTAAGGAACAGGCTAAAAAAATTGGTTTTACGGCCTATGGTGAAACACAGGATTCTGCAGACCCTGTAGCACAGGCAGTCAATCTCATTCTTGAACATTTACATGCTGTTGATTCAAGAATAAACATGATTGACGGGAAATTAGAACAGGCGGGTCTTGCTGAAGGAATAGATGAATTGCCTGAGCTTGATGTCGAAGAACTGAGTAGTGGCAGCGAAGAAAGGAAAGAAGATAAAAACAGCGATAATACTTGACTAAAATAGTCAGGTATTTGATAATAGCGTATTGTAACATTTTCTAACACACAAATCGCGAGTTATCACTATGAGACTGACGACAAAAGGCCGATATGCCGTTACTGCCATGCTAGATCTTGCCATTCACTATGACAAGGGAGCCGTGACTCTTTCTGACATTGCAGGCAGGCAGGGCATTTCTCTTTCTTATCTGGAGCAGCTATTTGCCCGTTTGCGTCGCAAAGGGCTGGTCAAAAGTACCCGAGGGCCCGGTGGCGGCTATCGCCTGGCCACGGAGCCAGAAAATATCCGCGTTGCGGAGATAGTGACAGCGATCAATGAAACTGTTGATGCGACTCGCTGCGGTGGAGAAAAGAATTGCGATAATGATGGCCGCTGCCTGACCCACTATTTGTGGGAGGATTTGAGTGACCGCATTCACGATTTTTTATACGGGATTACACTGGGTGACCTGGTCAACCAGCCAAAGGTGCAGGAAGTCGCCAGTCGACAGAATAATGTTGCAGTGACAGCAACTATTAAGTCAATAACAACGTAGGGTGTCGATACTTTCGCCACTCATAGTAAACACGAATATAAAGAAGCAGAAAAAGATGAGACCGATATACCTTGATTACTCAGCCACTACCCCGATAGACAAACGGGTGGCAGAAAAAATGATGCAATATATGACGATGGACGGAGAGTTTGGTAACCCTGCCTCTCGTTCTCATGCCTATGGTTGGGCATCAGAGGCTGCCGTAGATGAGGCACGCAAGCAGGTCGCTGACTTGATCAATGCTGATCCAAGAGAAATAGTCTGGACCTCTGGAGCGACAGAGTCAGATAACCTGGCAATTAAAGGTGCTGCCCATTTCTATAGTAAAAAAGGTAAACACATCATTACCTGTAAAACCGAGCATAAAGCCGTTCTGGATACCTGTCGTCAGCTTGAACGAGAGGGTTTCGAGGTCACTTACCTTGATCCTGAAGCCGATGGCTTGATTGATCTTGCCAAGCTTGAAGCTGCTATTCGCCCTGATACTACGCTAATCAGTATTATGCATGTTAACAATGAAATTGGTGTCGTTCAGGATGTTGCAGCAATTGCCAGCATAGCGCATAAGCACAAGGTGATATTCCATACAGACGCGGCCCAGAGTGCTGGAAAAGTTGAAATTGATGTGAAAGCAATGGATATCGATATGCTTTCATTGTCAGCCCATAAGATCTACGGGCCAAAAGGAGTCGGTGCGCTTTTCGTACGACGTAAGCCGAGGATCAGAATTGAAGCGCAAATGCATGGCGGTGGTCATGAACGTGGTATGCGTTCCGGTACCCTGGCGGTTCACCAGATTGTTGGCATGGGTGAGGCGTTCCGTATAGCAAATGAAGAAATGGCCAGTGAATCTGAACGAATTCTTGCTCTGCGTGATCGTTTACTTAACGGTTTCAAAGACATGGAAGAGGTTTATGTTAACGGAGATCTGGAGCATCGTGTCCCTGGAAATATAAACATCAGCTTTAACTTTGTTGAAGGCGAATCTTTAATAATGGCACTCAAAGATCTCGCCGTATCCTCAGGCTCAGCCTGTACTTCTGCCAGCCTCGAGCCCTCATATGTTCTCCGTGCTCTGGGCAGGAATGATGAACTGGCCCATAGTTCCATACGTTTCAGTATTGGGCGTTTTACGACGGAACAAGACATAGACCGGGCGATTCAGCTGGTACGTGATAATATTGGCAGGTTGCGTGAGCTATCACCCTTATGGGATATGTATAAGGATGGTGTAGATCTGGATAAAGTTGAATGGGTTGCACACTGACGTAGTCAGGATTGATACAGCATCCATGATCAGTGTGAAGTAGTGGAGTAATATAATGGCAATTAGTCTGACAGAAAAAGCAGCAGAGCATGTCCTTAATTTTATTGAAAAAAGAGGCGGGGCTGCCGGTCTCCGCCTGGCGGTTAAAACATCTGGTTGTTCTGGTCTTGCTTATGTACTTGAGTTTGTAGATGAAATTGAAGATACAGATGAAGTATTTGAGTCTGCTGGAGTTAAAATTATTGTCGACAAGAAAAGCCTGATCTATCTGGATGGTACTGAGCTTGATTATAAGCGTGAAGGCTTGAATGAAGGCTTTGAGTTCAATAATCCCAACGTCAAAGATGCCTGCGGTTGTGGAGAAAGCTTTACCGTCTGAAGCCCCTTTTTCTGTTGCGTCTTCCTGCAATACTAACCTGATCATGCAAACATTGTTAGAAAATAATTTCTTCGATCTTTTCGGGATTGAAAATGCCTATTCGCTCGACCGCCAGCTGTTGCGGGACCGCTTTCGAGATCTGCAGAAAAAGTTTCATCCGGATAACTTTGCCAGTGCAAGCGAGCAGGAGCGCCGCCTCTCTGCGCAGTATGCAGCACTAATTAACGAAGCCTTTACAACATTGAATGACCCCATGCAGCGTGGACGTTACATGCTTTCATTGCTGGGCATAAGTACCGATGAAGAGCTTGATACCCGTATGGATCCTGAGTTTCTGATGCAGCAAATAGAACTGCGTGAAGAGATGGAAGCCGCTCAGTCTTCAGCAGACTCAGCACTAGATGCACTGGGTCGACTGGCTATTAAGGTCAACAATGAGTTCTCGAAAAGAGAAGCAAGTATCGCTGAGATATTGGATAATACGGCCGAGTCAGGTTCGGCTCAGGAATCAGGGCTAGACACAGCACGTCACCTGGTGCGTGAATTACAGTTTCTTAATCGCATGCAGTCTGAGATAAACGACGCAGAAGAAGCTTTATTCTGACAATAAACATACTGAATAAGACCGTCGAGATAATTATCAATGGCATTGCTGCAAATAAGCGAACCGGGAAAATCTACTGTTCCACATGAACATCGTCTGGCTGTGGGTATCGATCTGGGTACTACCAATTCA
This sequence comes from Gammaproteobacteria bacterium, assembly GCA_030597275.1. Classification (GTDB taxonomy): domain Bacteria; phylum Pseudomonadota; class Gammaproteobacteria; order BMS3Bbin11; family BMS3Bbin11; genus BMS3Bbin11. The sequence goes on along the minus strand of JAUVSB010000001.1, from coordinate 9,903 downwards.
CTGATTGCAACCGTACGAAGTGGCGAAGCAGTTGTTCTACTGGATGAGCAGGGGCGCAGCCTGCTGCCTTCCGTTGTACGTTATCGCGCTGACGGTGACCCGCAAATAGGCTACCTGGCGCTGAACGCTGTGGTCAATGATCCAATGAATACTATTGCATCGGCCAAACGAATGATTGGCCGTAAAACGGCAGATATCAAATCATTGCGTGATCATATGCCCTACAACTTTGATGATGAGTCTGCCAATGTGCCCAGAATCATTACCGCTGACGGCCCCCGTAGTGCAATTGAGGTTAGTGCTGAGATTCTGACCGCACTGAAAAAACGTGCTGAAATTTCCCTGGGTGGCGATCTGAGCGGTGTGGTAATCACAGTACCCGCATATTTTGATGATGCGCAAAGGCAGGCAACAAAAGATGCTGCACGTCTGGCGGGGCTTAATGTTATGCGCTTACTCAACGAACCCACTGCAGCAGCAGTAGCCTATGGCCTGGATCAGGGCTCAGAAGGTGTCTATGCGATCTATGACCTCGGTGGAGGGACTTTCGATGTCTCCATCTTACGTCTCAATAAAGGTATTTTTGAGGTTCTTGCCACTGCAGGTGATTCTGCCCTGGGCGGCGATGATATGGACAGGTTGATTGCTGAATGGATGCTCGACGAGATTGGTAACGATGATCTAAACGTCGACAGCCATTTTCTACGGCAGGCGCTGGTCGCAGCGCGTGCAGCCAAAGAAGCACTGACTGAGGATGATTCAACAGATATAGAGCTCAGTTTACCTGATGGGTCGAATAAAAAAATTGTCCTTGACCGTTCTACCATGAATGAGCTTATTGCTCCTGTAATAGATAAAACCTTACTGCCATGTCGACGTAGTCTACGCGATGCTGGCCTGGATAAGGAGGATATCGATGGAATTGTCATGGTTGGCGGTTCAACGCGGGTCCTTGATGTGAAACAAAAGGTAGAAAAGTTTTTTTCTAAAGGGCTATATACCGGTGTTGACCCCGACCAGGTTGTCGCTATCGGTGCAGCGATTCAGGCGAATATTCTGATCGGCAATCGCTCAGCTGATGATATGTTGCTGCTTGATGTCATTCCTTTATCTTTGGGTATAGAAATCATGGGCGGCATGGTAGAAAAAATTATTCCACGAAATGCGACCATCCCTGTTACGCGTGCACAGGAGTTTACAACCTATAAAGATGGTCAGACAGCGATGTCTATCCATGTGCTTCAGGGCGACAGAGAACTGGTTTCTGACTGCCGTTCACTGGCTCGTTTTGAATTACATGGAATCCCCCCTATGGTGGCGGGAAATGGCCGGATCAAAGTGAGTTTCCAGGTCGATGCAGATGGCCTGCTCAGTGTCAGTGCCCGAGAAGCGACAACAGGCGTAGAGACGCAGATTGACGTTAAGCCATCTTATGGCCTTACGGATACAGAAATTGAGCAAATGCTGAGAGACTCAATCACCCATGCTAGAGATGATGTTCACGCCCGACAACTGGCGGAACAGCAAGTCGAAGCCGACCGGGCGATTCTGGCACTTGAAAGCGCGTTAGAAGAAGATGGGCACAAATTACTGGATAATGATGAAAGATCATCTCTAATTGCCGGCATGGAAGAATTAAAAGCTTTAGCCGATACTGGCGATGCTGAATCTATAAAGCAGGCAATCTCTGACCTCAATCAACTGTCTGAAGTCTTTGCTGCTCGTCGCATGGATGCCAGTATTCGCAGCGTCATGGCAGGCCACAACATCAACGAGTTCAGTGAGTAAAAAATGACAAAATTGAAATTCATGCCGCACCATGAGGTTTGTCCTGAGGGAATGGAAATTGAAGTTGAGCCGGGGGTGACTATTCTTAATGCAGCCTTAGAGAATGGCATTAATATAGAACATGCATGCGAGAAAGCCTGTGCCTGCACTACCTGTCATGTCATTATTCAACGGGGGTTTGATTCACTGAACGAACCGACAGATGATGAAGAGGATATGCTGGATAAGGCCTGGGGCCTGGAACCTGATTCAAGACTTTCGTGTCAGGCTGTAGTGGGAGATGAAGATTTGATCATCGAAATACCAAAATATACCATTAACCAGGTTTCTGAAATTCACTAAGGCACCTCTAAAGTACCCATTAATGATAAGGAATTGGAAATGAAATGGACTGATACCCTTGATATTGCCATTGAACTGGCAGATAACAATCCTGATATTGATCCTTTGACCATCGCTTTTCCACAGTTGATGGAGATGGTAATGGCCATCGATGGATTTGAAGAAGAGGCTGAACATTGTGGTGAGCGTATCCTCGAAGCCATACAAATGGCCTGGATTGAAGAAAGGGAATAGGAAGGGATTACGGTTTAAGTATTAGGTGTTAGGTAAAACCTAAAACATAATATAATCACAACCTTATCACGATATTCAGATCTAGTTTTGAAGCAATATTCATTCGCGACGACGACCCTTGGCTGCAAGGTTAATCTGTTTGAATCCGGCCTGATCGGCCATTCGCTGCAAAATATCAACTGGCAGCAGGTTGATCACACTGATCATGCCGATCTGTATATCGTCAATACTTGCACCGTCACTAACGAGGCGGATCGCCAGGCCAGGCAAACCGTACGCCGATTGATCAGGCAGAACCCCCAGTCTCTGATTGTCGTGACAGGTTGTTACGCACAAATATCTCCCGATGCCTGTGCTGAAATACCCGGTGTTGACCTGGTGCTGGGAAATGATCGTAAACTGGATTTACATGAATTATTACCTGACCTTATGCAGGGCAAGCTGCCTCCTGTGCTGGTCGGGGACCTGAATGAGCATGTTTCCCGGCCACAGGACATAATTGAAACCTGCGAAGGACACACGCGTGCTTTTGTACAGGTTCAGCAGGGCTGCAATCAGGGCTGCACCTTTTGCATTATTCACACTGCACGAGGGCCTTCACGCTCTTTTCCTGTAACCCTGATTCGACGCCAGATTGAAAGGCTGGTATTGAATGGTTACCGTGAAATAGTTCTCTGCGGGGTTGATATCGGCAGCTATGGGGAAGGACTGGAGGCAGGTGGGCAGCAGTACAATCTGGCCAGGTTATTACGTGAAGTTTGTAGCCTGGATGGAGACTTCAGGCTGCGCATCAGTTCTATTGATCCTTCTTATCTTGATGCTGAATTGATTGATGTTCTCGCTGACGAAGAGAAAATATGCCCGCATTTTCATCTCTCGCTGCAAAGTGGCAATGCCCTGATATTAAAGCGCATGAAGCGGCGTTATACAGCAGAATTGATGTATGACAGGGTTGCAGAGTTATCTGCCAGAGTGCCAGGTGTTGTTTTTGGTGCAGATATCATGGCAGGGTTCCCAACAGAATCAGAACAGGCATTTGAAGATAGTGTCACGATGATTGAAAAATTGGGTATAGCATTCCCGCATGTCTTTAGTTACTCAGACAGGCCAGGTGTGCCGGCAGAACGCATACCCAATCAGGTCCCGCATGTGCTGCGTAAACAACGAACTCGTCTGTTGATCAATGCAGGCGAGAGAGTACGAGATGAGTTATTCAAGCGGATGCTTGAAACCTGCCATAAAGCGATAGTATTAGTTGAAAAAGTGGATAAGGAACACCTTCACCGGGTAACAGGCAGATCAGCAGAATATCTCCCAATTATTGTCCATGGTGGTACATTTGAGCCCGGTAACTTGATAAATGTACAAATAACCGGCATAGACGGCAGCAGATTGATTGCCCGACCTGTCTGAGACAGGTAAAATAGCGTGCTTGATTCTGCTTTTGTGAAAGACACTCATTAACTATTTCAATACTTTGGATGCTGTTCGACATAATCCATAGTTCCTGTTGTCACGTCTTTCCTCATAAGTAACCCTGACCAAGAAAATGGAATTATCAGTGACTGATATTGCTACATCTCAAGCTTCTCTGGAAAACCTGATGGGACACGACCGTCTGGCACTTGAGGAGTATTTTGCGTCACTGGGCGAAAAGCCATTTCGCGCCACGCAGGTTCTGAAATGGGTACACCAGCAGGGTGTTTATGATTTTTCTGAGATGACGAACCTGAGCAAGAATCTGAGATTGAAGCTTGCCAGCCAGGTTTCATTCACATTGCCTGAAATCATTAATGACCAGGCATCAGAAGATGGCACACGAAAATGGCTATTGAGACTAGAAGATGGAAACAGCATTGAAGCTGTTTTTATCCCGGAAGCGGGGCGCGGTACTTTATGTGTCTCTTCACAGGTTGGTTGCGCTTTAAATTGCAGCTTTTGTGCTACTGCCCGACAGGGCTTTAATCGTAATCTGACCTCTGCTGAGATAGTCGGCCAACTGCGGCTTGCCAATCAGCTGTTAGTCCGTCCAGATAATGAGCGGCCGGTTACAAACGTCGTCATGATGGGCATGGGTGAACCAATGCTTAATTATGATAATGTGGTGCAGGCAATGCGACTGATGCAGGAAGATTTTGCCTATGGCCTGTCAAAACGCCGCGTCACACTCAGTACTTCAGGGCTGTTGCCTGAAATGCAGCGCTTGAGTAAGGAATGTCCCGTCAGCCTGGCCGTTTCTTTACATGCACCCGATGATGAATTGAGAAATGAATTAGTTCCTATCAACCGGAAATACCCGATTCAGGAGTTAATGCACGCATGTCGTGAGTACACCAAGGGGCTGCCACACCAGAAAATAACATTTGAATACGTTATGCTGGCAGGTGTAAACGATTCTGATGCGCAGGCAAGAAAACTGGCTAAAGTCATCGGCAATGTGCCATGCAAGCTTAACCTGATCCCCTTTAACCCTTTTAAAGGCAGTGGGTACAGCAGTTCATCATTGACTCGTATCAATCATTTCCGTGATATTTTAATGCAAAAAGGAATAATGACGGTGACGAGAAAAACACGTGGTGATGAGATTGATGCAGCCTGTGGGCAGCTGGCAGGAAAATTTACCGATAGGACACGGCGTACAGAACGTTTGCAGCAAGTTACTCTAACAGGGGAAATACATTGAAAATTTTAGCGGCTCTTTTAATGCTCTCGCTGCTTGCAGGCTGCGTAACAGAGAAGGCCTTCCCTGATCCTGAAGTACAATCTGCAGAGGAAAGATCAAAAATTCATGCTGATCTGTCAGCCAATTACTTACAACGTGGTCAACTTGATGTCGCTTTTGAGGAAATTAAAATATCACTAGACCTTGATAAGAATAACAAGTCTGCGAATTATATAATGGCCTTGATTCAGATCAGGCTGAAGAAATCGGAGAAAGCTGAAGCTTATTTCAAGAAAGCCATCAAAGAGCCTGATCCCCTGACTAGCGCCCAGCATGATTATGCAAACCTGTTATGTCGGAATGGTGAATATAAGAAAGCCGAGGACCTGTATAAAGACTTACTTGGCAATGTCCTCTATAAAGCAAGGGCGAGATTACTATCGAATGTGGGTGCCTGCTTCTTCAAACAGGAAAAATACCGGGAAGCAGAAAATGCATTGAGGCAATCACTGAGGTTAAATCCAAATTCCCTGGATGCTTTGTTACTAATGGCCAGGATTAGTTTTATAAAGGGCAAGCCACTGGAAACCAGGGGCTGGTACTCGCGGTATTTCCAGTTGGGCGCTAAAGGTGGACCGGAAATTTTATATATTGCCACTATGACTGAAAAGACTCTGGGCGATAAAAATACCTCGGCATCCTACGCCCTGAAACTACGCAGTAAATATCCTGGCTCCAGCCAGGCGAAAAAGCTTACTCGTTAATTATTAGAGAATAAAAGCAGTGAACGAAGAGATGTTTCAAGACCAGGATAGCACGGTAAATGGACCAGGTAAGCTTCTGCAGACAGCACGCGAGGAAAAAAATCTCCGTCCTGAGGATGTTGCTTATGAAATACGCCTGACACCAACACAGGTGCTGGCTCTGGAAGAAAATGATTATTCCAGAATGCCTGAAGAAACCTATGTCAGGGGATATTTGAGAAACTACGCAAGACTGGTCGGCGTTGCTGAAAATGATATTCTAATGTCATTTGCCAGACTAAGCCGTAGCACTGAGAAGAATACTCAAGCAGTTTTGCCTGCAAGTGGCGATGATTTAGATAAAAGTAACAAAAGTGTTTATTGGCTGGCCGTGGGTATTGTGGCTGTCGTAATTATTTTAAGCGCTGTATGGGTATTGAAACCCTACGACAAACTAGCTATCGAAGAGAATAAAACTGAGACGGCAGTAGCAGTGGGGAAACCAGTTCTTACAGAAGTACCTGTTGGAGCGAGTAAACTGAATCTGAATAAGTCAGCTGAAAAAGCAGTAGTAGATGAAAGTTCGCTTGTTTCTAAAGAGGCCATGGAACCCGCGTCAGAATCTGTTTCAGACACACAATCAGAAAATGGATTGGCTACTCAAACTGGTACGAGTCAGTCTGATAATGGTATGGAACTGGGTGTTGCTGTTGTCTCGCCAGAGACTGGCCAGGTTCAATCTGAAGTGTCTGCGCCCGTTGTTGATACATCCGAAACAAGTAATGATCCAGTTATCACCAATGACGGCACTTTGTTTATTAAATATAGTAAAGACAGCTGGACAGATGTACGTGATGCTAATGGTAAGAAACTTCTCTACCGCACGGTTAAGAAGGGTGAAAAGATTGCCGTCGCAGGAAAACTTCCAATGACATTATTTTTTGGGTTTGCACAGGGTGTTAAAGTTACATTCAATGGCGTTGAAGTTGATGTTTCAGCACATACCAGAGGTGTATATGCCCGTTTTACTGTAGGCGATGCGGTGAACCCGTAATCATGTCAAATTCTATACAGGCTATTCGGGGTATGAATGATCAGCTCCCCGGAGATTTAATTTGCTGGCAGCAATTGGAGAAGATCGCTGCTGAAGTCTTCAGGTTGTTTGGCTATCAGGAGATCCGCTTACCTGTCGTTGAAAAAACAGAACTGTTCGCTCGTTCAATCGGTCAGGCGACTGATATAGTGGAAAAAGAGATGTACAGTTTTCAGGATCGTAATGGCGACCAGCTTTCGCTAAGACCTGAAGGCACCGCCGGTGTAGTACGGGCAATGCTGCAGCATGGTTTACTGCATAATGCCATTCAGCGCGTCTGGTATACCGGTCCAATGTTTCGACATGAACGACCTCAAAAGGGGCGTTATCGCCAGTTTCACCAGATAGGCGTTGAAGCTTTTGGTATGACCGAAGCTGAGCTTGATGTTGAAATCATTTCAATGACCTGTCAGCTATGGAAGCAACTCGGTCTAACAAGTACAGTACTTGAAATAAATACTCTGGGCGCGTCTGATTCAAGACTGGCCTACCGTTCAGCCCTGGTCGAGTATTACCAGGCTAATCGTAACAGCCTGGATGAGGATTCATTAAGACGTCTGGAAAAAAATCCCTTACGCATTCTGGACAGTAAAAATGAAGCTGTAATCGAGCTGAATAAAAACGCGCCTGATATACTTGAATATCTGGATGATGAATCCAGTCAGCATTTTCAGCATGTTAAGGAGTTGCTGGATAATCTGGGTATACCGTATGTCAGGAATCCGAAACTTGTGCGTGGTCTTGATTATTACAGTAGAACAGTTTTTGAATGGACTACAGATAAGTTGGGTGCCCAGAGCGCCATTTGTGGCGGTGGTCGATATGACGAGCTGGTTGAGAAGTTAGGTGGAAAGAAGAGAGTCCCTGCGGCAGGTTTTGCCATTGGCATGGAGCGTCTTATCGAATTAATGAAAATCGAGCAATTATGCCAGCCTGAAAAAAGACAGGATTTCTATATTGTCCAGACACCTGGTGCAGCAAGGGAAACTGGCCTGTCCCTGGCCATGCAAATACGCGATGCAGGATACTCAGTAACAGCTAACGTTGGTGACACAAGTTTTAAAAGCCAGCTAAAAAAGGCCGACCGCTGTAATGTACGAATGGCGCTAATTATTGGTGAAAATGAACTGGAAACCAGTTCAATAACAGTGAAACAGCTGGATGATGGTGAACAGTTTTCACTTTCCAGTGAAAATTTTGTTGCAGAAGTGAACAAATATCTCACTACAAAGGAGTGAAAAATAGTGGATCTTAATCTAGTGGAAGATGACGAGCAGGAAAAGGCAAGGAAATGGTGGCTGGAAAATCGATTCCCCATAATATCCGGAGTCGTTCTCGGATTATCTATTATTATCGGTTTTAACTGGTGGGGTGAGTATCAAACAGGCAGAGCGGAATCTGCATCAAAACTCTACCAGGAAATGATAAATAATGATCAAGCTAATCATCGGGTGGCCATTGCAGCCACCAGTGCGGGACAAAAAATCATTGACGATTACGCTGACACCAGCTATTCAGGTAAAGCCGCACTGATACTGGCACGTATTGCCTTTGATAATAAGAATGCTGATGAAGCGAAAGAGAAGCTTAACTGGGCGATTGATAATTCAAAACAATTTGAAACTGTGCATGCTGCGCGCTTAAGGCTTGCTACTATCCTGGTGATTGAAAAAAAATCAGCTGAAGCCCTTGATCTGTTAAGTGTGGAACATATGGATGGTTTTGAATCGCACTATTATGAGTTGCGCGGAGATATTTATCAGGATCTTGGCCAGCCGGAGAAAGCGAGAGATGCCTATCGCGCAGCCATAGATGGACTGGCTGCCGGTTCTATGTACGAGCCTGTGTTGAAAATGAAACTGGATGCAATTGCATCTGGCAGTAAATTATGAAATTCAAGTTTTTACTTCTTTCCTCTGCACTGATTATCCTCGCAGGATGCTCGAGCTTTGGAGGCAAGGAAGAGCAGAATCCACCGGCAAAACTGGAGGCTTTTTCTGAAAATGTACAGCTCAGTAGAGTATGGAAAGCATCAAGTGGGAAAATACAAAAAAATAACCGGCAGATTCAACCCATTCTGGTTGATACAACCCTGTATACCGCATCCACATCAGGGGTGATTACGGCATTTGATGCTGAGACTGGAAATAAACTCTGGAATCGGAAACTGAAACTGACCCTTACTGCCGGCATAGGTTATGGTGATGGTTTGCTGCTGGCTGGAACAGAAGATGGTGAAGTCGTTGCACTGTATGCCAGCAATGGCAACCCGGCATGGGTTGGTGATGTAAAGGGAGGGGTGCTTGCCAGTCCTGCAGGGGGGCAGAATGTTGTTGTCGTACACACTTCCGGGGATAGACTTATTGGTTTATCAGCAACCGATGGCACAATTATCTGGACTTTGTCAGAATCCACACCACGTTTGCTGCTTCGGGGCAGAGGTCGCCCGTTGGTTGTAAGTGATGTTGTGCTGGCTGGTTTTGATAACGGCAAGCTGATGTTGATTCGACTAGATAATGGACAGCGCCTGTGGGAAGTCCGAGTAGGAGATTCCATCGGAAAAACTGAAATCGAACGGCTGGCTGATGTCGATGCAAGACCTATTTTGATTAATGAAACAGTCTATTCGGCCGCTTACCAGTCAAGAATCATAGCAATAGATGCTCCTTCTGCAAAAATGATCTGGGAAAATGATATTTCTACGAATAAGGACATGGATGCCGATGAAAGATATCTATTCGTCGTTGGTGAAAATGACATTGTCTATGCGATAGACCGTGAAAATGGTGAGACCGTATGGGAGCAGGATAAACTTCTAAATAGAAAATTGACGCCACCAGCTGTAATAGGTCAGCATATCGTCGTTGGAGACAGTAAGGGTTTTGTTCATATTATTAATTCCGCGACAGGCGAGATTGAAGGAAGGGCAAAAACAGGCAGTGAGTTTCTTTCCCAACCCGTTACTCGCGGTCGCTCAGTATGGATACAGACACTGGAAGGTGATGTCATTGCCTGGCAACTCTCTGAATAGCAAGCTCTGC
>JAUVSB010000051.1 GCA_030597275.1 Gammaproteobacteria bacterium | reverse complement strand
TCATCATTTATCAACAAAACCCGGTACATATCCGGCCTTTTAAGTGCAGGTTTAGCTTCCTGAAGAGCGAGGCCATCGCCTGATTTATGGTCTGTATCTGTCATAATTTTCTATTGCATACATATCTTCAGAGTTTGTTTTCATGAATTATATATAAATATAGGCCTATTCAGAAAAATTCCAAGTACCTGGCTTCATGTAATCACCCTACAGAATAGGGGATTTCAGGGAAACACCCTGACTATTGCAACTCCAATTCTCACAATTTACCTGATAAGTGCACAAGCCAAAACAACATTAAAAGTGCGACTTTGCCATGTCATCACTGGTGCAATATACTTAGTATAAGATAACATTATTTTGTAGTAGAAAATTATAAAATTCTACGGCTATCCGCTGAAAGACCTTAAGCATCAAAATTTATCATGCTTGATATTATGCATACCAGAGATACAGAATCGGTAGGATAATTCAGGTAAAAGACAGCATATTACTAGCAGCAACACTTATTCACTTTCAATCATGGCAACGTCGGTATTTCTTGGTCTTTCAGGTGGCGTAGATTCTGCTGTAGCGGGACTGCTTTTAAAGCAGCGTGGCTACGATGTCACTGCCGTTTTTATGAAAAACTGGGAAGAGGATGACGAGGACGACTACTGTGCAGCGGCTGAAGACCTGGCAATAGCAGAAGAGGTCGCTAGAATACTGGATATCCCATTACAAACAGTAAACTTCGCAACGGAATACTGGGACAGGGTATTTGAACACTTTCTGCAGGAATATAAGGCAGGTCACACACCCAATCCAGACGTATTGTGTAATCGGGAGATCAAATTCAAAGCTTTCCTTGATTATGCACTGGCACAAGGTGCTGACAAGATTGCTACTGGCCATTATGCTGATGTACACCAGTGCCATGGAAGCACATATCTTGGCAAAGCTGCAGATCAAAATAAAGACCAGACGTATTTCCTCTATGCTATCGGCCAACACGCGCTGGCACACAGCCTTTTCCCTCTTGCCACACTCACCAAACCAGAAGTACGAGAACTTGCCCGAAAACACAAGCTACCCAACTATGACCGCAAGGACAGTACAGGGATTTGTTTTATAGGGGAACGCAGGTTCCGTGAGTTCCTTTCCAGATATCTGCCGGCACAACCGGGGGATATTCAACAGCTTGATGGCCCGGTCATCGGCCAGCATCAGGGCCTGATGTACTACACCATCGGCCAGCGCCAGGGGCTGGGCATCGGTGGCCCCGGTGAGCCCTGGTTTGTCGTCAGCAAAGACCTCGAAAACAATATTCTATTCGTGGTTGAAGGCAAGAATCACCCGCAACTTTTTCATTCCAGCCTGCTGGCCAATGAATTGCACTGGTTTGCAAAATCCTCACCTGCCCCCCTAACATGTACTGCACGCATACGGCACCGACAGGAAGAGCAAGCATGTCACATTTCAGAGTTGGCAGATGGCCAGCTGAGAGTCGATTTTGAACAGCCACAGCGGGCTATTGCTCCGGGTCAGTCAGTTGTCTTTTATCAGGATGATTTGTGCCTGGGCGGTGGAGTGATAAGTGAAGCGATCTAATAAGGCCTAACGATTAAACAAAACCAATCTCATAAGACTAACCGAAAGATACCGAAAACCACCTGAATCAGTTAATATCTGCAGCGCATGTCTGCATGTAACGTGTCATCCTGTACCCAACAAAAACCTATTTCTTATTGAGTAATGCCAATGAAGCTTTCCGCCTTAACTGCACTATCCCCTATTGATGGCCGCTACGGCAGCAAAACAGCCGAGCTGAGACCCTTTACCAGCGAATACGGTCTGATACACCATCGTGTAATAGTAGAAATTGAATGGCTCAAGGCCCTTGCTGATCATCCGGATATCACTGAAGTCCCTGCCTTTTCACAACAGGCAATAGAGCTGCTGAACAATATAAAGACTGGTTTCAACGAAGCCGAGGCACAACGCGTCAAAGATATAGAAAGTAAGATCAACCATGACGTCAAAGCCATAGAATATTTCATCAAGGAAAAACTCGAACAGAATGAAGAGCTGAATTCAATAAGTGAATTTGTCCATTTCGCCTGCACCTCTGAAGATATCAACAACCTTTCACATGCACTCATGCTGAAGGGCTCTCGCGATGAGGTTCTGCTGCCCGAAATGGATAAGCTCATTTCTACCCTGGCTGATCTTGCCGTAGAGTACGCGGCTATCCCTATGCTCGCACGCACACATGGCCAGGCAGCATCGCCAACCACAGTAGGTAAGGAGTTTGCTAATGTCGTTGCCCGCCTGAGGCGACAACGTGAGCAGGTAGCAGCCAGTCCGTTGCTGGGAAAAATAAATGGTGCTGTGGGTAATTACAACGCACACCTTTCAGCCTACCCGGATATTGACTGGCAGAACTTTGCTGATAAATTTGTTTGCTCTCTGGGGCTGCAATGGAACCCCTACACGACGCAGATTGAGCCTCATGACAATGTTGCTGAACTATTCGATGCAATAGCTCGCTTTAATACCATAATTCTCGATTTTGACCGGGATATCTGGGCCTATATTTCAAATGGCTATTTCAAACAAAAGCTGGTCAGCGGTGAGGTAGGCTCGTCTACGATGCCACATAAAGTTAACCCAATAGACTTTGAAAATTCCGAAGGCAATATTGGCATTGCCAACGCCCTGCTGAACCATCTGGCTGCCAAACTTCCTGTCAGCCGATGGCAGCGCGACTTGACGGACTCCACGGTACTCAGAAATGAAGGCGTTGCCCTCGCCTATTCTCTACTGGCATGGAAATCTACTCTGCGTGGCTGCAGCAAGCTGGAAGTTAATGAAAAACGCCTGCGAGATGACCTGATGGCCAACTGGGAGGTTCTGGCAGAACCTATTCAGACCGTCATGCGCCGTTACGCCATTGAAGAACCTTACGAAAAACTGAAGGCCCTAACACGTGGTAAAGGAATAAACCAGGAAACACTAAAGGACTTTATTGAACAACTTGAAATACCTGAATCAGCGCGCAAAGAGTTACTGAACTTGACACCTGCTACCTATACAGGCAATGCTGAGGAACAGGCGAAGGGGATAAAGGACTAAGGACTAAAGAGGAAAGAGGAAAGGGGAAAAGATAAAAATACGAGATTTTTCACAAAGCCATAGCCTTGAAACTTGAAACTTAAAACTAATAATTTAACATCATGACCGATGTAAAAAACAATACGGAGAGCAACAGCCTCCCGATAACTACTCGTTTAGAGGTATCGGAAACCAGCGTTCGCCTGCTCAGTGAAGCACGTCGAAGCATCAATATACTCGTATATGACTACGATGATATTTTACTTCCGGGCAAAAATATTGAAGACCTTTTATCATCGTTCCTCCGCCAGCATGAGCGAAACCGATTTCGTTATCTTTGTTCCGAGAACGACCTCTTACGTGAACGCGGTAGCAAACTCATTCAACTTGCAAGACGGTTTAGTAGCTTCATCAAACTAAGGCAATTGCCAGATGGGCTTAAATCAGTTCATGAGCAGTTTATCGTCATCGATGAAAACTCTTCTCTGCAGACACAGGATCGCTTATCCCCTAATTACTATGCACATCCCAACGAGCGCGCCAGGGCACGTAAGCTGAATAACCACTTTGAAGAATTATGGCAGCGCTCCTCAGCTATACCGGGTGTTCATGTGACGGGCTTGTGAAAATCAGACTAAGGACTAAAGACGAAGATAGTGGCTCATCCAAATCTTAGTGTTTTTCTTTGATCCTTAGTCTTTCATCCTTCGTCTTTTGCCCATGACCAGGATAATTCCAACCCTGGTACTGGCCTTCCTTCTCATTTCCAGCTGCCAGCAAAATCAAACCGTCAATACTTCTACAGCCTTAGCCGCAACAAGAATAGCAAAGAGCATGATTGGACAGCCCTACCGTTACGGTGGCCAGTCACCACGTGGCTTTGATTGCAGTGGGCTGGTCTGGTATAGCTATAAAAAAGTAGGCGTGAATACTGCCCGAACCAGCAAAGAGCTGAGAAAACAGGCAAAGAAAATTTCCAGAAAGAAAATGAAAGCGGGTGATCTGGTTTTCTTTAAAGGCTGGGTACGTACCGGTCATGTTGGTATATATATTGGTGATGGGCGCTTTATCCACGCACCCTCTTCAGGTAAAAAGGTCAAGATAGATCGGATGGATAGCGGCTACTGGGATAAGCATTTTAAATCAGCAGGCAGGATTTTAGATTAAAGACAAAGGACTAAGGACGAAAGGTGAATAGCTACTGGTTTTCTTTATCCTTTGTCTCGAGTCTTTAGTCTTCAGTCTTCAACATCTCCTCAGCCGTTGCTGCAAACTGCTTGCGTTTAAACAGAAACTGAATTCGCCCGCCGCCTAACTGCTCCCACAACACCGCCGCGCGTGCCCCGGCCAGAAGCAGGCAACGTATGCGATTAACGATATCCTCCTGCTGTAAATAATCAGGGTTTCCCTTAACAATTATGCGGGGCTGCAGAGTGCTTATCGTTTCACTATAGATATCAGCAAATCGAGCAAGCAACGTTGAGTTGATGCCAGGATCTGTTTGCATAGACTCAAAATAGTCCTTCTGGCGCTGTACTCCCTTGATCATCTGTGACAATTGCTCAAGTAACTCCGGTTTACGCAACAGCTTGTGGGTCAGATGCATCAGGCTGAACACATATGCCAGCATTGCCATATTGGCTTCGTTCTTATTACTGCCTGCAAAATCGGCTAATGTCCTCAGTCCTAGCGAAACGCCTGCTGTACCTGAGAAAACAGAGGGTACATCATCGGCATCGATTTTAAACAGACTTTCTATACTGGCGAAAGTGGCACCCTCATCAGCAATTCCTGTAGTCGCAAGCTGATGCACCAGGGAGGCTGACTGAAATATTCCTGCCAGCGCCAGTGTGCGATTTTCGAATGATGAGGCCATTAGCTAGTCTGCACAGATGTATCGTCGAGTACAGGTTCATCCTGCATCAATTTCCAGTCGATACGTTCCATCAGATAACAGAGGCAATCGATACGAATGACATTCTCGTTATCCGTCAGCATGGATGGCATAACTGGCACCTTGAGTTTGTATTCCTCTCCATCACGCGTAAAGAATTCGGAAGACCGGTCCTTGCCATGTTCATCCCAGGCCTCGAGGAAAGCATCAGAACCTTCTCTGATTCGGCAAAAAACTTTTCCCTCGGGCACTTCGGAAAAATTCATCGATACCAGGGCTTCATCAAACAATAAATCGGTGTCCTCTCCATTAAAGGAGAAACTATAGCGACTGGGTATTTTGATGATGGATACCAGGTGGTACAAATCCATATCATGTTCCGGCAAAGGGTGCTCAGGAAAGTGCGACAGATGTAAGCAGCCTTCAATAAACTCCACTGCATGTTCAACACCATGCCGATCTCCGGGCAAGCCACATTCCAGTGTCACGGCCGGGCATAAGTCGGACATCGCCCAGGTACTCGTCGTGTCGGGCTTAATAGCATAAACAACAGTACGCCCAAACAATGTAGCCAGATGATAAAAATCATTTTCATGCCGACAGATCAGTGCAAAATGAGGGTTCTTTCCCGTATTATTATGCACATCGACAGCAGCAAAGACCTTGCGCTTGCGCATGGATTCTATCACCTGGTGCGTCATCTGGTGCTCGGGAGTGTCACCATAACCCCAGATACGGTTGAAATCAGGCTGCCCGGGCAAGGCTCGCAGGTTCTGTTCTGCTGCGGCAACATTTCCGATAAAAATGGACAGTGAACGCGGCAGCTCTCGATCTATGTATTTGCGCAGTATCTGCTGAATCACGCGCAAGCCGGTAAATTCATTACCGTGCAGCATGACACTGACGAACAGGCTGTCATCTCGATTTCCTTCAAGATGAATTAGCGCAGGACCACCCAGCAGATCAAGCAGGCCTGCAGAGTCAACATCCAGCAAACCGTCTGGAATTTCATTAAATACTTTGAAACCTAAATCAACCATTCGTGTACCGGTTTTAAAGATTGCTGGTTGCGGATATAAGCTTCGGTCATTTCCTGCATACTGCAACCATGATGTCGAATATAGCTACGTTGCCAAACGGCGCCATTCTGGCCTGATTCTACCCTGGCCTGAAATATATCCAGATAAGTATCCAGGTCATCCTGAGAAATACCCAGTGCTGATAGACCCATTCGTGCCGCTGGAATCAGCCTCTCAAGTAAAAGGTCTTTCACCTTAATCTGCCCCTCACCGGGCCAGTGAATATTCGCTTGCAAACCCTGTTCAGCTACCAGATAAAAATCATCCTTCACCTGATCAAAATTGATCAGTAATTCTGGCGCAGTCTGCTCATTGGCCAGCGCAGTCGTTAAGCCAAAATAGAACGCAGCATTCGCTATCATGTCAACAATAGTCGGTCCGGCAGGAATGACTCGCTGTTCAATGCGCAGGTGATAAGTACTATTATCTACACCTATCAGTGGACGATTCCAGCGCCAGATGGTGCCATTATGCAAACGCAGGTGCCACAGGTTTTTCTTATCAATATCACTGACGGTAGGCAGTAATACGGGATAAAGCGCTATATTTTCTTCAAATAGCTCAAGTAAAGAGTCTTTGCACCAGGCATGGCCAAAAGTGATACGTGAATGCCCGGTGTGACCAATCACGCCATCACTGTCAGTATTGACCGCCTGCTCGAATAGTGGGATACGTGACTCATCCCATAAATCCTTGCCAAATAGAATGGGGGAATTTGCCGCTGCTGCCAGTAGTGGTGCAGATGCCAGGACTGAGGCATTGAAATAACGAACTGCATTCTCAGGTCTTACCTGTAGATGAATCTGGAATGAAGTCGCCGCGGCCTCCAGCATGACATCCTGATGACTGCTTTGCAGATGATCCCTACCCCTGATATCAAGCTTGATTGGCTTGCCCCGGCGTAATTTGAGCACCTGTTCATTGAGGGCTCGGTAACGCTCAACCTCAGACATATTGGCCATGGTCAGCTGTGAGTCATCAAGCACCGGTAGTGTTCCCATCATGACAATACGGCTATCAAATGTTTCTGCAGTCTCACTACATGACTGCCACAGGCCGGACAGATCCGCATGCATCAAACTCAGTGCCCTGCCAGACAATTTATGTGGCCTGGAATTCAGTTCGACATTGAAGCGAGAAAGCTCGTGAACGACCAAGGGATTGGATAAACGGGAGATAAACGCCTGGTTTATCGGTGCTGGCTGCGTTGATTGATCCACCAGCCAGGCTTCAAGTTCGTAGCCGGCAACTTCATGCTTTGATTCAAAGGCATGACCATCGAATAGCTTGCGCAGCAAGTCCATTTCCTCTGCCAGTCGACTCTGAAATCGCTCAAAGTCTGCAGCATTGAACTCAGATTTTTCAATTTCCTGACCCATTAGGTCACCTCTATTAATTCTGGATAGATCAGATTGTATTCCAAATTGTTCATATCAAGGCAAGGATCGCACGTAATAGCCAGACTATTGCGAAGATTCTTAACGCAGAGATGAACGATTTGGGATGGAAGATGAATATTCATGGATTAATAGAGGTGACCTATAGTCTTAATACCTACTTGTCATCACTACTGTCAATCACTTTACTGAAGAATGCGGCTTCTTTCTCCAGCGCATCTATCCGTGTCTCCAAATTTTTAAAGCCATGGCCCTCACCCGCATATTCGATATATTGATGATAGATCCCTCGTGCCTGCAGATTTTCAATTAATTCACGGGAAAGCGCTGGCGGAACCACTTTATCCTCAAGCCCCTGAAAAACGATCATCGGACTTTTCAACAATGCCAGCTCATGTAATGGTGAGCGATCATAATAAGGACAGCCTGGCTTATCTGAAGCAGAACCATGATATGACTCACCGAGTAGACCGTCGAGATAATGGGCTTCAAATTTATGGGTAAACTCCATCAATGTCACCAGGTTGCCAATACCATAATAACAGGCACCGGCGCAGAATAAATCAGGGAAAAGTGTCAGTGCCCGCAGCACCACATAACCACCGGCACTACCGCCACGAATGCACACCTGTTGCGGATGGGCCAAGCCCTGAGCAATCGTGTATTTGACTGCATCGGCCACATCCATACTGTCAATAAGCCCCCATTGGCCCTGCAGCGACTGTCTGTAACTTCGGCAATAACCTGTGCTGCCGCGGTGATTAATATCGAGCACGGCAAAGCCACGCCCGGTCCAGTATTGACGCTGATAGTTCAAGGCACTATCACAGCGTGAAGTGGGGCCGCCATGCACCATAACCAGCAGCGGTGGCAACTCTCCTCTCGGTGCCTGGTAATGGTGATTTTGCGGTGGGTAATACCAGGCATATGAACGGCTACCATCACTAGTAGCATAGTCCAGATGCTCTGGAACACTGATATCTGAATCATCGAGTAACGGCTCAGCTTGCAGGTAGTTACTGACTTCTAAATTATCTACGAAGTAAGCATGAACCGCTGTTTCCCGAGTAAAACTTGAAGCCGTATAAATAACTGAATCACTGCCTATACGTGATAACTGCGACAGACTGGTCGAAGATTCGTTTTCAACACGCTTGATTACTGATGCAGCAACATCAATATCCACTAGCTGATCTTGACCAGCCGTGGTTCGTATAGCAACAATTCGTTCTTCATCC
>JAUVSB010000040.1 GCA_030597275.1 Gammaproteobacteria bacterium | reverse complement strand
TTTTATTAGCCGATATTGCTGATAATCCTTCTTACCAAAAAATGCTTTGTTTGCCTGCACCTGATTGAATAGTCTATTAACGACAGTGCTGACACCAGTCAAGTGGCCGGGCCTGGATGAACC
Source organism: Gammaproteobacteria bacterium (assembly GCA_030597275.1). Classification (GTDB taxonomy): domain Bacteria; phylum Pseudomonadota; class Gammaproteobacteria; order BMS3Bbin11; family BMS3Bbin11; genus BMS3Bbin11. The sequence goes on along the minus strand of JAUVSB010000040.1, from coordinate 9,647 downwards.
TTCGAGTATTTCTGAAAGACCGGGAACGACCACCCTGGTCTGGGATTCCAGGCCAACAGGATAAACATCTTTCACAGTTGGCCGGTAAAGAATTGATACGCCATGGTCAAACAGTGCCTTTTCATCCTCAACTGGAGTATCAGGATAGGCATCAAGGTCTTCATCAGGGCCAAACTGTAAGGGGTTTACAAATATGCTAACGATCACCCTGTCACATTGAGCTGCAGCCGCATCGATCAGGGCAAGGTGACCAGCATGAAGGTTTCCCATAGTCGGGACAAAGCCGACACTACTCCCCTGTTGTCTAAACTCATCGAGCAACGGCCGCAGCAAATCTGCCTGTTCTACTATCTTCATGAAACCTGACTGCTAAGGGGGTTGAAATAATGCCTGCCGGAGCTGATGCGAAGGATATGTTGCAGCAACATATCAAAATCTTCGTCATTGTCGACGTAGTTGATATTTTCTGCGTTAACGACCAGCAATGGAGATCGTGTATAACTATGAAAGAACTGGCTGTAGATATCACATAATGAATTTAGATAGTCACGGTGAATATCCTGTTCGGCATCAATGCCACGTCGGCGAATACGCTGCATTAATACAGAAACAGGAGCCTGCAGGTAAATCACAAGATCTGGACGCGGCGGCTCCGGGCACAGATGATTATAAATCTGTTCATACAGAGCCAGTTCATCAGCATCGAGATTAAGCTGTGCAAACAGTTTGTCTTTCTCCAGTAAAAAATCACCGACCACGGAGGAATGAAAAAGATCTCTCTGCTGCATGGATTTCATTTGCTGGCTACGCTGAAAAAGGAAATGTAATTGTGTTGCTAATGCATATTTTTCGCGTGATTGATAAAAACGCTCAAGAAACGGGTTTTCCTGCGGTTGTTCAAACAAAATATCTGCATCAAAATGCTTCGCCAGCCGTAATGCCAGGCTGCTTTTACCCACACCCATTGGGCCCTCAACTACGATATATTCCGGAACAGCACTCGGTAAGTCCGAATTTGAGTAGCTGGATTCTGTCATAGCCTTATTATCTCCTGATCTCTTACATTCTCAATTAACAATCGTACGATACCCTGACGTGGAATCTCAAGATCAGGGAACAAATCAAATAAAGGAAAGAGGACAAAAGCGCGCTGAAATATTCGAGGATGAGGTAACGTTAATGTGTTGTTGTTCACAACCAGATTGCCTACTAACAAAAGATCAAGATCCAGAGTTCGGGCTATGTTTCTCACTTTTCCACGAACTCTGCCATGCCTGTCTTCTATTGCTGCAAGTTCCATTAGAAGTGCCTCCGGCGCTAAAGACGAATCCAGCTCAAATACAGCATTGATATAATCATTCTGACTATCTGCTACTTCTATTGGCCGAGTTCGATATACAGAAGAACTTCTTTTCAGAGACAAGCCAGTACAATTATTGATTTCTTCTTTTACTTGCTCAAGGATGGCTAGTGAATCACCCAGATTACTACCAAAACCGATGTATGCAATATGGCTCACAAGTTTTGCTCGTTATGAGTTTGTTTTCTTCTTACGACGTCGACGTTTTTTACTGTGTCCTGACAATGAGTTAAGCATTTTTCTGCGCTCATTTTCATCAACGTCCTGTATCCGGGTCCACCAGTCTGCAACCTCCGAGCTTGCCTGGGCTACCGATGCGCGCAGCAGCATAAAATCATAGCCTGCGCGAAACTTTCGATTTTCAAGCAAACGAAAAACCTGGCGGCTTTTACGCTGATCAAAGAAGTACTGCATTACCCAGATTTCTCTCATCTGGGCAGTAAAACGGCGAGGTATTGCAACAGTACTTAGCTCTTCAACTATAGCCTGGTCGGCCCCCTGCTGTATGCTGTCATATTCGTTTAACCCTTGCTTCATTGCCGCTTCTTTATATTTCCTCATCGGCTCCCATAACAAGACGGCATATAAGAAAGCAGGAATGACAGGCTTACCCTGTCGTATTCTTTTATCGGTATTCTTCAATGCCAGGGGCAGGAAAGTGCGAGGATACCCTTCTTCTTCACTTCTCAGTATATTTTCAGTCGCAGGGAAGAGAAACTCAAATAGCCCATGTTGCCGCAATTTTTCAAAGGTCACGATGGCACTGCCTGAGTGAAATAATTTCAGTACCTCATCGAACAATCTGGCGGCAGGTACATTGGTCAAAAGCTCAGCATGTTGATCAATAGCCGTTGATGCCGAGGGTTCAATCTCAAATCCTAGCTTTGATGCAAATCTTACAACCCGAAGCATACGCACAGGGTCTTCACGGTAACGCTCTGCAGGTTTACCAATAACCCTTAATAAACCATCTTTTATATCTCTCAGCCCATCATGATAATCAAGCACTTCATCAGTGGTGGGATCATAGTAAAGAGCATTTACTGAAAGATCCCGGCGCATGGCATCTTCATCCAGAGTACCGTAAACATTATCAGCCAACAGCCGCCCTTCTTCACCGACACGATGTATGCGTTCATCATGATGCCATTCTGCTGGTGCACCACGATAGGTGGTGACTTCAATCACTTCCCTGCCGAACCGAACATGTACAATCTTGAATCGTCGCCCTATTATCCGTCCATTGCGGAATGTCTGACGGACCTGTTCAGGGCTGGCATTGGTCGCGACATCAAAATCTTTTGGTTCCAGACCCAGCAGCATATCGCGCACACAGCCACCAACAAGATAGCTGTCATAGCCCTTTTGTCTAAGGCCTTTCAATACCGTCATGGCATGACGGCTGATCAGGGCTTTATTCAGGCCTAGTGATTTACCTGAGTGATAAACGGGTTCCATTAAATTCTGACTTTCAGCGTTTTGTGTGATCATTTATAATACGTTCTTGTGAAGTCGATACTTTATCATTTTTAGCGTCGATCTTCCCGATTAAGCTCCCTTCGTCTAGTGGTCCAGGACTCTGGCCTCTCACGCCGGCAACAGGGGTTCGAACCCCCTAGGGAGCGCCATTTTTTTTCAACCCCTGGGATGATGCTGTTGGTGTAACTTGTTCAGCCTTTCACGTGCGACGTGTGTATATATCTGTGTGGTAGATAAATCAGAATGTCCAAGTAGCATCTGAACGACCCGCAAATCGGCCCCATGATTAAGCAGGTGTGTAGCAAAGGCATGTCTTAGTGTATGTGGGGATAGATGTGTATTGATTCCTGCAGTCACTGCATATTTCTTTATTGCGTACCAGAAGGCCTGGCGCGTTAACGGCTTGCCGGATCTTCCAGTGAAGACAGTATCACTGGCATAGTCAGCGATCAATGCCGGTCGAGCTTCAACAAGATAGTCATTAATCCAGTCCTCAGCAACCTCGCCCAGGGGCATTATCCGTTCTTTTGACCCCTTTCCCATCACACGTAATACACCAGCCTGGAGATTAATCTGTTGCAAGGACAAACCGACCAGTTCAGATACCCTCAAGCCGGTTGAATAGAGCAGTTCCAGCATTGCACGGTCCCGTAAACCGCGTGCTGTAGAGGTATCCGGTGCAGCTAAAAGGTCTATTACCTGCTGTTCAGAGAGACTATCCGGCAATGGGCGACCAATGCGGGGGGCATCGATGTCTCTCGTGGGGTCTAGCTGACAGTACCCTTCCCTGATTTGATATCTAAAATACCGTCGCAATGTTGATAATAGTCTTGCTGCAGTTCTTGGGCTTGCACCAGTTTGTACCCTGAAAGCCAGATAGGCCTGGATACTTTCCTTTGTCGCCTTATTAATAAACCCTGGCAGTTCTGGCCTGTTTTTATTTAACCAGTGAGAAAAACCTGTAAGGTCTGTTCTATAAGCAGATAAAGTGTTGTCACTTAAACCATCTTCCAGCCACAAAGCATCGACAAAAATATCAATAGTGGTATCTTCAGCACCACTTCCAGTACTCCCATTATTATGCTGCTGTGGTTTTTTGCTCATTCGCAAGCAGCCATTCCTTGATATCCATCGCCTCACCAGAGGTTTTGCCCATAAAACCACCCCGGCCTGAAGCTGAAACCACTCGGTGACAGGGAATAAAGATGGGGACAGGGTTCCTGCGACAGGCATTGCCGACTGCACGAGGAGAACTGTCTAGTTCACCAGCAATATCACCATAGGTTCTTGTCTGCCCAGGTTTAATCAGTGATAGCACTTGCCACACTTTTTTCTGGAATTCCGTACCATTTAAGAAAGTTGCTGGTGGTATTACCTTTTCTGGATCTGAAAAATAGCCATTCAGCGCGGACTGGATTCGTTTAACGGTCTCATTTGACAGTTTATTCAGGCATTGCACCTGACCAGGGGATATTCGCTTGCCGAGAAAATCGATTCCAATAAGAGTTTGCCCATCTAACTGCAGACCAAGATAACCAACCGGTGATTCCATTATTGTTGCGTAATTTTCTTCTACAGCCATAAGTCACCCCTCTTTATAGAAGTAAATAATTACATAGAACTTACCACAAAAAAAAAGCGGGCAGGCTCTAGCCCATCCGCTTTTTTTGCAACAAACCGATTGACGGCTATGCCGCCAGGTTTAAAAAACTGCTTAGATCTTTTCCTTGATTCTTGCTTTTTTACCAGTCAGTCCGCGCATATAGTAAAGCTTGGCACGGCGTACATCACCGCGGCGAACGACTTCGACAGAATCAATCTGCTTGCTGTGTGTCTGAAATACTCGTTCAACACCTTCACCATAGGATATTTTTCTTACGGTAAATGCTGAGTTGATGCCACGATTTTTCTTCGAAATCACAAAACCTTCGAAGGCCTGTAGGCGTTCACGATCGCCTTCCCTGACTTTTACCTTGACGATGACTGTATCGCCAGGACCAAACTCAGGCATGTCAGTTCTCAGTTGTTCGGCATCAATTGCCTGTATCAGATTGCTCATTCTTTATCTCCTGCTTTCATGTTCTTGCTTAAATTCACACTTAAATTCTTTAAGTAACTTTTCCTGTTCTTCATCAAGATCGATCTTTTCTAACAATTCCGGTCGTCTCAACCATGTTCTTCCCAGCGACTGTTTCAAACGCCAGCTTCTGATAGCCGCATGATTTCCAGATAACAGCACCTCGGGTACTTTTTGCCCCTTGTATATCTCTGGCCGCGTGTAATGCGGGCAATCCAGCAAGCCCTCTACAAACGAATCTTCTTCAGCAGAACATTCATTACCCAATACACCGGGTATTTGTCTTGCAATGGCATCTATCATTAGCATTGCTGCTAATTCACCGCCCGTCAGTACAAAATCACCTATCGATATCTCTTGATCCACACGATCATTGAGAAACCGTTCATCTACCCCTTCATATCGCCCTGACAACAGAATTAAACCTGGTAAGGCTGATAATTCTTTTGCCATTTTGTGATCAAATGTTTGCCCCTGGGGACTAAGGTAGATCACTTTCCTGACAACACTTTGCTGATCGAGAATCTCGTCCAGCGTTTTTTCCAGTGGGCCGGTCTTCATGACCATGCCCGGGCCACCTCCGTAAGGTCTGTCGTCGACAGTACGATGGCGGTCTTCTGTATAATCTCGCGGGTTCCAGCAATTCACTGCCAGCAACCCATTTTTCACTGCTCGGGAAGTCACCCCGTAGTCAGTTATGGCATCGAACATCCCCGGAAAAAGGGTAATGACATCGATGTCCATCGTATTCAAAAATCCGCATCCCAATCCACTGTTAGCTTGCCATCATCCAGATCGATCTTTATAACGGCAAACTCTGTGAATGGTATCAATCTTTCTCTCTCACCCTTCACAACCAGCACATCGTTGGCACCGGTATCAAACAGGCTAATCACCTTACCCAGCTCAATGCCCTGGATGTTCTCAACCTGTAAGCCTATCAACTGAGACCAGTAATATTCATCTATTCCTGTCTCTGGTAGCGCAGTTTGAGGAATTGAAATTGCTGCACCAATCAATTCTTTCGCCAGGCCACAGTCAGTATAACCATCGAGACGGGCAACCAGTCCTTTGCCTTGTGCTCGCCCTTCCTTGACCTCAACTTCCGTAACTTTGCCATTCAATTCAAGCAGCCACGGACTGTATTTAAAAATCTGTTCCCTGGGACGGGTTTCAGAAAATACCTTAACCCAGCCCCTGACACCAAAAACCCCGACAATTTTACCCAGGGTAATATTCATCTAAGGGTGTGCTATTAAGAGACCTCAGGCAGCTTGTTTCTTATACAGGCCGGCAACGGTGTCAGACATTTGCGCACCTTTGCTTACCCAGTGCTCCAGGCGCTCACGGTCAAGACGCAGAGTCTCTTCGTTTTCTTTTGCACGCGGGTTGTAAAAACCAAGACGTTCAATATAACGTCCACGTGGTGCACGACGCTGATCGGCCACAACTATTGAATAAAAAGGCCTTTTCTTGGCACCGCCACGGGTCATACGAATAACTACCATAATATTCCTCGAACTATTTCTGGACTATTGCTGAAGATCACCAGCACGGCAATCTATACAAAATTGTTAATCGAGCGATTTTACAGTGATTTACAGGGCTTTGGAAGGGTTTTGCTCCTAAATTCAAGGATAAAATTACGATTAATGAAGATTATTGTGGTTGGAGCGTCGCATAGAGTGATGTTTTTTAGACAAAGGACAAAGGACGAAGGATAAAAGATGAAAGAAACTTTGGCTTACTCATCCTTAATCTTTTGTCTTTAGTCCCGTGTCTTCTTTACTTAATCAAGACATTATCGCGCCGGGCGACGCTCCTACAAATTAAATACTAGCGCCGGAATGGCATTTTTGGCATCCCTGCCCCCATTCCTCCCATACCCTGCATCAATCCCTGCATGGCCCTTTTCCCTTTGCCCATTTTTTTCATCATTTTCTGCATCTGGGTAAACTGTTTCAGCATACGGTTTATCTCCTGGACCGATGTACCGGAACCAGAAGCTATGCGCTTCTTACGAGAAGCCCGAATGATTGCTGGATGGGCTCGTTCATTCGGTGTCATGGAATTGATGATGGCAACCAGGTGTTTCTGAGGATTCCCTTCAATCTGCTCTTTCACATTACTTGGTAAATTACCCATACCCGGTAATTTATCCAGCATACTGCCCATACCACCCATCTTTTCTATTTGCAGCAATTGCTCACGAAAGTCTTCCAGATCAAAACCCTTGCCTTTTTTCAGTTTGCTCGCCAGTTTAGCGGCCTTGTCATGATCAATCTTCTGGTGTGCATCTTCAACCAGGGTCATTACATCGCCCATGCCCAGAATACGCGAGGCTAGTCGGTCCGGGTGGAAAGCTTCCAGCGCATCCATTTTTTCACCGGTACCGAGAAACTTGATAGGTTTGCCAGTCACTTCACGGATGGACAAGGCAGCACCACCCCGAGCGTCACCATCTGTTTTTGTCAGTATGATGCCTGTTAATGGCAATGCTTCATTGAACGCTTTTGAGGTATTCACCGCATCCTGGCCGGTCATGCTGTCCGCAACAAACAGCGTCTCAACAGGATTAATTGCAGCATGCACCTCCTTGATTTCATTCATCATTTCTTCATCTACATGAAGACGTCCTGCGGTATCTATGATGACGACATCACAGCCCTGCTTTTTTGCCGCATCAATAGCATTGACGGCGATATCTACCGGCTTTGAGTCTGTAGTAGAGGGGAAAAAGACTGCATCCACCTGTTTTGACAGGGTTTTCAATTGCTCTATGGCGGCAGGCCGATAAACATCAGCACTGGTCACCATGACCTTTTTCTTTTCACGCTGCTTAAGAAATAAAGAGAGTTTGGCAACTGTTGTTGTTTTACCTGCACCCTGCAGACCGGCGACAAGAATAACGACAGGGGGCCTGGCAGCAAGGTTCAACTGGTCATTGGTTTCACCCATCAGGTGGACCAGCTCATCATTGACAATTTTTATAACTGCCTGACCGGGAGTCAGACTGCCAATGACTTCCTGGCCAATGGCTTTTTCCTGCACACGGGCTATAAAAGTCTTAACGACTGGCAAGGCCACGTCGGCTTCCAGCAAGGCCATCCTGACTTCTCGCATAGCTTCCTGGATATTGTCTTCTGTCAGCTTGCCCTGACCGCGTAATTTCTTAAAAGTACCCTGTAGGCGATCACCTAGATTTTCAAACATATGTTTTCTACCAAATTATCCTGAATACTTCTGATTTTACTCTGACATAGCTATGCAGGTCACGATATAGATTCGAGTACAATTAAATGAGCAAAAACTTCGGTCATGCTTTCGAGGCCTACTTCTTAACAAGGGACTCTTAGGTTAGAATTCAGTGTAATATTCTGGTGTTTATTCAAATTCGAGAAATCAACGTAGGAACTGGACAAATAATGACCTCCACCGTGTTAACGGCCATTGTCGTAATACTGTATTCCCTCGCCAGCCTGCTGGTTATACGAAGCCTTGTCAGGCCGACAACCTCGCTGGTCTCCACGAAACATCGCCTTCTTTTGCTGGCACTGATCTCTTCTTTAATTTTTCATGGGGTCTTAATAAAGCTACAGGTCTTCACCGCTACTGGCCTTAATCTCTCTTTTGGTTATGCCATGTCACTGGTAATGTGGGTTATCACAGCACTCTATCTGCTGATTAGCCTGATTCGCCCGGCAACTAATATTGGTGCCATCATCCTGCCACTGGACATCATCACGCTCATCATCGTCGTTTTCCTGCCAAGTAATACAGTGATTGCTACTGGCAGTTCACTAATGCATCTTCACATTGCGATTGCGGTACTCGCTTATAGCCTTCTTGCACTCGCCGGAGTACAGGCTTTATTTGTAAACAGCCAGGAAAAAGCCTTGCACAAAAATCAGTCCCGACAGATAAATCTACATCTGCCTCCATTAGAGACAATGGAATCGCTGCTTTTTAGTATACTCTGGGGAGGATTTATCCTGCTTTCACTAACACTGGTAAGCGGTATCTTTTTCTCTGAACAGATTTTTGGTAAAGCCTTTGCCATTAATCATCACATATTACTATCTGCCGGGGCCTGGGTGGTCTTCGGGACATTTCTCTTCGGTCACTGGCGCTGGGGCTGGCGTGGCCAGAATGCCGTACATTGGACCATTGGTGGCTTAAGCCTGCTGGTACTGGGATATTTTGGTACCAAATTCGTACTGGAATTCATGCTGGGTAGATAATCCACGACAGCACTGCAATTGATAGCACCGCTCCGATGAACACACGCATCCGCGAAATACCCTATAACTACACATCATTCTCCGACCATGAAATCGTCACACGATTTCTCGGTGAAGAAATGTGGATCATACTGAATTCGCTACGTGAAAAAAGGCGCACAGGACGTTCAGCGCGTATGCTTTTTGATGTACTCGGGGATATGTGGGTAATCAACCGTAACCCCTACATTCAGGATGACCTGATAGCGGATCAAAAACGCTTAAAATCCCAGGTCAGTACCCTGCATGAACGCCTGGACCAGATTACTAGTCGCGCTCAAAAAAACCAGCAGGCACTGAATATAGCCGATGCAGGGCGCAAGGCTGTCATTAAATTCGAACAGGAGTTAACCAACAGCAGGCAGTTGCGACAAAAGACTAAACGTCGACTGGAGCGTGTCACGGCTAAAGACAACATACATCTTGACGGCCTGATGCGAGTCTCACATGT